>JALZVI010000311.1 GCA_023301015.1 Rickettsiales bacterium
CCGCGTTTTTCAACACATGCAACTTTCAAGCCCAGCTGAGCCGATTTAATTGCACAAACATACCCACCAGGGCCACCACCGATAATAATTACATCAAATTGATCTGCCATTTTATTTTCTCCAAGTTGTATAGATTTTTTCTATTACAGAAATCTCAATATGTCTAGGGTTATTGGTTTGTAAGGCGGCTCTTTATTTTGCGTCTAATAAGTTGTTGAGCGTTTTGGCATTCCTCCGCTCTGTGACATAATTTGAATAGATATAGCGCATCCTTTAGTATCTGTAATCAGATATACTAATATTTAGCGACACCAATAAATAGCGTGCACGCCCTGTCGTTATACGAAACATCATATGCCGCAGTTGAATGAAGATAATTGCCGCCCGTGCATGTTGTCGAATACAAGCTACCGCGCATGGCTACAACATCTCCTGCAAAGGGAATGCCGTCATCTAATTTTGCGTCAAAAGATAATGCCTGTTGCGGAGTTAGAGCACGGCCATAAAAAAGGCCATTGAGAGCTGGGTTTTGAGTATTGTCTTCAGAACCTAGAACATAAATCTCGTTGTTGATAATGGTTGCAGGACCTGCCGTCGCTTCCGCAGGCTCGAATAGAGAGATTCCTATTCTCTTATCCAGAGCTCCTTCGGGCACATTCACACCAACCTCAATGCAGTTATTGCCCCAGTCACAACTAGTGCCCAGTATGCCAGAATACTCCTCT
Source organism: Rickettsiales bacterium (assembly GCA_023301015.1). Next base: position 726 of record JALZVI010000311.1, read on the forward strand.
TTCAAAATTCCAGAAATAGATAGATGCTCCCAAGCGCGCCAAGATTCATAGGTTGTGTTGTCTGAGTTAAGATAGTCTATTGTGCCGTCTCCATCGCCATTGCATGTTTGTGAGCCTGTGCCAGCATCACTTGCACAACTGCCAGAAACAGATCCGAAATAGGAAGTAGCATTAGGGAGGTCGCCTGGCTTGTACCTAAACTTACCTTTGAAAGTTCGCATAGCTATATCGAACTGTTGTATTTGTCTAACTTGTGCCTGAATTTTGGCGCTGTCAATCAAGCTTTGTCCAATCAGAATCCCGCCAATGAGAAGGCCGATAATTACGAGGACAATAGATAGTTCAACAAGTGTGAAGCCTTTTTTCATGGTTTTTATTGTGTCTAAATAAAGTTCTTATGCAATTGATTTTGCTATATCTTCCGCCGCTTGCCTTGGATTTTCAGCTTTAGTGATCGGCCGCCCAATCACCAAATAATTCGCACCAGCTTTGATAGCATCTGCTGGCGTAGTAATACGCTTTTGGTCGTCGGCACTGCTTCCTGCTGGACGAATGCCGGGGGTGCAGATGTCTAGGGTCGGGAATTTTGTGTGGATAATACCTGCTTCGTGCGGGCTGGCAACAACGCCGTTCACGCCAAATTCTTCAGCCCAAGCGGCACGGCGGAGGACTAATTTTTCCAGCGACAGCTCAAATTGGTCGGCATAATCTTGCTCGAGAGATGTCAAAACTGTAACGCCAAAAACTTTGGTTTTGCTGCCTTGCTTGCCCTTTGCGGCGGCTGCCAGAACCTGCTTTTCGGCGTGAACGGTGAGCATATAAACACCCAAATCCGCAGCATTCTTCACAGCCTTCTCAACCGTGTTGCCGATGTCGTGATATTTATAATCTAGGAAGATTTTTTTACCGCGCTTGATTAAGCCAGAGATGAATTCGTCATCAACACGCAAGCCCAATTCCATTCCAACTTTGAAGAAATCGCAAACGCCATCCAGCTCATCAATAGTCGCCAGCGCCTGATTTCTATCAGGGTAATCTAATGCAACGATGATTTGGGCTTTGTTCATGTGGCTTACTTATAGCCGTCCGCTTTCAGCTTGCCTGCAACTGCATAATTCTCAGTTGGCATATCATTCAAAATGATGCGCACATGGTCAGCGGGGGCGTCAACGGCTTCAACAACTGCTGCAGTTACTTTCTCAACAAGCGCGCGCTTTTTTTCAATGCTGCGGCCTTCTAGCATGTTTATAGTGATAATTGGCATGATTTATATTCCTAGTAATAGACGTTCTGGGTTTTCGATAGCTTCTTTGATTTTCACCAAGAAGGTTACAGCTTCGCCGCCATCGATTAGACGATGATCGTATGAAAGTGCGATATACATAATTGGACGAATCACAACTTCGCCGTTCACAGCAACTGGGCGCTGAACGATGTTATGCATTCCCAAAATTCCAGTTTGTGGTGGGTTGATGATTGGGGTTGAAAGCATTGAGCCAAAAATTCCGCCATTTGTGATGGTGAATGAACCGCCAACCATGTCCGCCATTCCTAGTGAACCGTCACGTGCTTTTTTACCAGCAGCAGCAATTGCTAATTCAATCTCAGCGTAGTTTTTATCTTCACAATTTTTGATAACTGGAACAACCAAACCTTGCTTAGTTCCTACAGCAACACCGATGTTATAATATTTCTTGTAAACAACTTCGTCGCCTTCGATAGAAGCATTTACTGATGGGATTTCTTGCAATGCGTTAACAGCGGCTTTTGTGAATAGTGACATAAAGCCAAGCTTCACACCGAATTTCTCAACGAATTTCTCTTGATGCTTTTTGCGCAAATCCATCACAGCAGACATATCAACTTCATTGAAAGTTGTTAAAATTGCCGCAGTATCTTGAGATTCTTTCAAGCGCTTGGCGATTGTTTTGCGAAGCTTTGTCATCTTCACGCGTTCTTCAATTTGTCCGCCAGTAGTTGGTGCAGCGGCAGCGGCTGGAGCAGTAGTTCCGCCAGCGGGAGCGCCCAAAACATCGCCTTTAGTAACACGGCCATCTTTACCAGAGCCAGCGATTGTTGATGTGTCCACGCCTTTGTCGGCAGCAACTTTTGCAGCTGCGGGCATAACTTTGTTTCCACCAGTTGGTGCGGCAGCAGCAGGGGCAGATGGAGCAGCGGCTGGGGCAGGAGCTTCAGCCTTGGCAGCGCCTGCAGCGCCATCTTTAATTGATCCAATAACGCCGTTCACTTCAACTTCGTCACCTTCAGCAGCGGAGATTTTTTCAATCGCGCCAGCGGCGGTTGCGAGAACTTCTACGGTCACTTTATCCGTTTCCAACTCCACAATCGGCTCGTCCATGGCAACTGCGTCACCTTCTTTCTTGAACCATTTTGCAACTGTTGCGGTGGTGATTGATTCACCAAGTGTCGGTACGATAATATCTGTCATTTTCTCTCTGCTGGTTGAGTTATGCCAACCAAAATATCACAGAAAAATTAGGGTGCAAGGGGAATATGGGTATTTCACAGAGGGCTGGCGTGGAATGGTGGGCGGGCTTGAGTTCGTCGCCAAGTTAGATTGAAGGTTAAGCCCGCAATAACAAATTTGCAAACACAGCCCTGAGCGTTCTCAGCCTGCAAGCCTTAGGCGCAGCGGGGAGAGATTAAAAACTACAGCCCTGAGCGTTCTCAGCCTGCAAGCCTTAGGCGCAG
>JALZVI010000312.1 GCA_023301015.1 Rickettsiales bacterium
TTTTTCTTCTCTATAAAAGCGATTAAGTGTATTTTTCAGGATTTTTTTCATATATGTCATATGTTTTTATTAGCTTATTTTGAGCAAAAAGTAAATAATAGACGCTCTATGTCACAAATAATTCATGATTAATAAGATGTTAGTAAGCAACGAAGATTATATGCGCTATGCGCTGCAAATGGCTGCACGCGGCGTGGGTGTTTGCGCGCCTAATCCGTCAGTGGGTTGTGTGATTGTGAAGGATGGACAGGTGCTTGCGGCGGAACATACAGCGCCAAGCGGACGTCCTCATGCAGAAAGCCAAGCAATTGCGAATGCGGTTTTGGATGTGAAGGGCGCGGATGTTTATGTGACATTAGAACCATGCTCGCATTATGGCCAGACAGCGCCATGTGCTGAAGGATTGGTGAATGCTGGGGTGCGCAAGGTGTATATAGCGCAGATTGATCCAGATTCGCGTGTTGCAGGCAAGGGTGCAAAAATGCTTGCTGATGCAGGAATTGAGGTGGAAGTGGGGCTTTGCTATGACGAGGCGCAGCAGATTAATCGCGGATTCTTCAGTCGAATTTCGCGCGGCAGGCCGCATGTGAGCGTGAAGATTGCTACGGATGCTGATGGGAGATATTTGCCCGCAAAGAAGGGTGCGCCGCAATGGGTTAGCTGTGAAATGGCACGAAAATATGTGCATATGCTGCGTGCGCAGGCCGATGTGATTTTGACTAGCAGTGCAACAGCAATGGCCGACAACCCGCAACTCACCTGCCGCTTGCCAGGGCTTGAAGATGATTCTCCGCAACGTGTTTTGGTGGATAGGAATTTGGAAGTGCCGCATAATAATTCTTTGCTTAAAGAGCCGCCATTATGGGTGTTTGCGCAAAAGAAGCATGAAGGTGAAGGTGCGTTTGGCGTGAAATATTTTGAGAACTCAGATTTTAGCTTAGGTTGGATTTTGCAAGAGCTGGGGCATGAGGGGAAGAATAATTTGCTGGTGGAAACAGGGCCGCAATTTGTGGCAGCATTGTTGCGTGAGGGCTTGGTTGACGAGCTGCTATGGATTCGTGCAGGGAAGAAGCTGCCCAAGAAGAGCCCTGTGTTTTTAGCAGAAAATGCACTTTCTGGGTTTGAGCAAGTGCTGACTGAGCGTCTGGGCGATGATGAGCTGCTGACATATCGCGTGGTTGGTTAGTTCTAAAGGCCGACAAAATCTAAAAGCTCAAAGTCTTTTCTCACAGCATTGCAGTTGAAAATCTTGCTATTGCCTGCAATAAAAACTCCTGCGCCTATTTTTGGTGCTTGCTCGATAGCTTTGGCAATAGTTTCAATGCCATCGCTTTGCACTTCCTCAAGCGGCTGAAATGCACCGAGGAAGATGATGGTTTTTTGATTTCCAGTCTGCAATTCCTCTAGCTTTCGTGCATTCTCAACAATGGTGTCAGTGCCGTGTGTGATTATCACATATGGGCAGTCGCTGGTGTCTATATGCTTCTTGATTGTGGCTAATTCTTTGTCCTCAACGTCCTTGCTATCTTTGATGCATACTTGCTCGAAATCATAGTTAAGCTCCGAGTGGTTTTTATCCAGATGTTTGGGGATAATTGACGTTTCTCGGAAATTGGGTTTTTGGTAGGTGGTTTTATGCTCGCCAATTTCAACCATTTTTGTCTGCCCAGCAACAAATTCTATCGTGCCGCCAGTTGCGAGGAATAAGAAGTTTTTCTCGGGAGTTTTCATAATTTCTACATTAGCATAGAAACAAAAAAACCCGCCAGAATTAACTGACGGGGTTTTCGGTATTCTAAAATTTCACCATCTAATTGATGACGAAGTTTTTTCTAGTTTACAGCTTCTTTAAGCGCTTTACCTGGACGGAATTTAGCTTGTGTTGACGCTGGGATTTTGATCTCAGCACCTGTACGTGGGTTACGACCTTTTGTCGCTTTACGTTGTTGTGTTAGGAATGTACCGAAACCAACCAAACGTACTTCGTTGCCTTGCTTCAAAGATGTTGTGATTGCAGTGATTGTCGCGTCCAAAGCTTCTTGAGCTTGTGCTTTTGTGATGTCTGCATTTTTTGCAATCTGTTCTACTAGTTCATTTTTGTTCATGATTATGTCCTATTTGGTTAGTGTTAAATTTAGTATTAAAATGGCCCTTAAACCTAGCGTTTGTGCGGTTCTCAGTGCCTACATAACAGAAAAGAGGAATCGGAGGTGATTGTCAACAGGAAAAATGCAAAAAATGGCGGTTTTTCAAGGTTTTATACGCTTTTTTATGGTTTTTCTTTGGATTTACGCCAAAAGCGCCAGCATTTTTCTGTGTAGGGCCTCGTCACCGCAGGCAATTACGCGTCCGTCAGACTCGGCATTTAGTGGTGCGCCGTCCCAATCGGTGATGATTCCACCTGCGTTTTCTACAATTTTCACTAGCGGTATATAGTCGTGAGTTTTCAATCCGCTCTCAATCACCACATCCAAATTGCCCTGCGCAAGTTGTGCGTAGTTATAGCAATCCCCGCCATAAATCACTTGCCCGCATTTTTGTGCGATATTGTTGATCTTTGGCTTCTCATCATTCTCAAATAAATCGGGTGATGTTGTGGCGAAGAATGCGTCGGAGATTGAGTAGCATTTGCGGGTGTAGGTTGGCTGCATGCCAAGCTTTGTTTCGCCATTAACGGCAAGCCAGCGTTCTTTTGCAATTGGTTGGTCGATTAAACCGAGGACTGGTGCGCCATTTTGCAGAAGTCCGATTAATGTCCCAAAAATTGGGCGGCCAGCTAGGAAGGCAGAGGTGCCGTCAATTGGGTCTAGTACCCATACGAATTCCGCATCTTCTTTTTCGTTGCCAAATTCTTCGGCAATAATTCCGTGATCGGGGAAGTTGATGTTGATTAGTTTGCGCATCACCATCTCGGCTTCTTTATCAGCCTCGCTAACCAACGAGCCGTCGGTTTTTGTTTCAGAAGTGACGTTGCGGAAAAGTGGAGCGGTTTTCTTTGCGGCTTCGTCAGCCAGATATCCAGCGAAATCTATGAGGCGTGTGTTGAGTTCCATTTTTATGTCCTAGTAGCCGTCTTTTGTAGAGTTGAATGTTGAGCCGAATTCGCGCCAATGGTCGTAATGTTTTAACGGCGGAATTTTTCTTAGGGGGTTGCAATTTGGGTTTAGGATTGCGCGCCGTGCAGAGTCTGCAAGGACTCTATAATCATAGTCATTATTATATCTTCCCGCGGAATCAAAGCCCACGATATTTAGATATCCCTCACGAGTGATGTCATAGTCTATGATTACTTTCAGACCAACTTTACCTTGGACTCCTGGTGGGATAATCCAGCATTTTTCGATTTGGCTAACTATTAAGCCATTAATTGCGTCTTTCTCGCTGATGGAAATTGGTTGCGTTGCGTCATATGGGCGATCTGGTTGGGAGATTTCTTCTTGTTCCTGCTCAAGTGCGTCTTCAATCTCGCTCTCTAGGTCTTTATAAAAATCATCTAGCTCATCAACTGGTTCTTCCGCGGGCTTTTCAGTCGGCTTTTCTATTGGTTTCTCGATGGGTTTATCAACTGGCTTCTCCACCTTTGGCTCAGGTTTTGGCTCAGGCTTTTTCTCTGGCTCAATAGTCTTAATTTGTGGCTTTGGCTTTGGTGGTTTTGGGCGGCGTTTTTTGGACGGTGGAGGAGCTTTTGGAATGTTCGTGACATCGGTCACATTCAAGATCTCAACTGTGATGGGAGTGAATGAATCTTCTGGCTCTTTGCGCCCAAAAATCTCCAGCCCCGTGAGCAAGAGAACAAGGAATATGCTCAAGTGAAATATAATAGACTTTACGAGTGGCGAGCGAAAGTTGGGCATTGGTTTGTTCTTGGGGTTCAAGTTTATGGTTAGATTGTAGACCTAATAACTAAAAGCTCAAACCTAATTTTTTATGCAGCCTTGTTGCCTTTCAGTCCTGCAAACACGCCCATTGCTTTTGCCATCATGCCGCCAACATCGCCTGCATCTGCTGGGATGATGATTGTGTTGTTGGTTTTTGCAAGCTTACCGAATGCTTCAACATATTGCTCCGCAACGCGCAGGGCAACAGCATCTGCTCCACCTTTGTTTTGCATGGCTATCGCAACTTTTTCAATTCCATCAGCTGTTGCTTCTGCAACTGAACGGATTGCTTCTGCCTCACCTTTGGCGCGGTTCGTTTGGTCGGTCATAGCGGCTTCAGACTCAAGCACAACTTGCTGTTTGTCGGCTTCTGCAACGTTTATCATTGATTGGCTCTTCCCTTCAGAATCTAGGATTTCTGCACGTTTGCGACGCTCGGCAGCAACTTGAAGTTCCATTGCTTGCAACACAGAATGTGGCGGCTGAATATCCTTAATCTCATAGCGCATGCACTGAATTCCCCATGCTTCTGAGGCTTCATTAATCGCTTTCACGATGTTTGCATTCATTTGCTCACGCTTCTCAAACGTGCGATCAAGTGGCATACGGCCAATTTCGGCACGCATTGTTGTTTGTGCCAACTGAGAAATTGCGAGATATGGATTTCCAACATTATATGACGCTTTATATGGATCTGTCACCAATGTGTATAGAACTCCATCAATGTGCAACGCAACGTTATCTTGCGTGATGGCTGCTTGCGCTGGAATGTCCAAAACTTGCTCTTTATATGACTGCTTATATGCAACTACTTGGTAGAATGGAATTACGATATGCAAACCTGCGCCCAATGTGCGGTCATACTTCCCGAGTGTTTGCAAAACCCACGCTTCTTGCTGCGGCACAATTTTGAAGGTCATCAGCAAACCGACGACGAGAATTATTCCAATTGCAATTAGTAGTATGTCCATGTTTTTCCTTTTATATTTATTTAATATCTAAAATCAGCGTTGAGCCGTCGAGGTCTATTACCTTAGCGATTGCGTCTTCTTCTAGTTTTTCTAGTTTTGCATCTTTGCTTAAGCGGGCTTTCATGATTGTGCCTGACCATACAGCGTTGCCAGCAACTTTGCTTACTCCGCCTTTGGCTGCTTTTGCTTCAGTACCTATAATGTGACTTTCGCCTTTGCCTTTTGCCTTAACGGAAAGTGCTCTTTTCAAAGGCTTCCACAAAAGCAGCGCCCATATGGCAGTGGCAGCGCAAAATGTTATGATTTGGGCTGTTGTTGATTCGATAACGCCAAATTCTATGAGGCCGCCAGTTGCTAGCGCGCCGAGGCCGGCGAAGACGATCCCCAACCCAGGAGCTGCGAAAAATTCACCGATAATTAGGATCACGCCTATGGTTAGCCAGATATAAGAAGGGTTGTTTGCAAAGAATTCCATATCGAAAAGCTGGTGCATTTTGTATGAGTAGTCAAGCATATAACGATATTGTTGCGAAGTTTTTCTGATAGGGCGATGGCTTTTGTGGTGCAATTTGGACACGTTTTAGTGATGGATGTGCTGTAAAATGCCAATCCGTAGGGTCAAATGTTAATTAAAGATTAATTTTATCAGAAAATTATGCCTTTTTAACTTATTGTGTTAATTTTGCAATTGGCGGATTATTTTACTTTATAATGTTGCTAATTCTATTACGCGGCTGCAATGTGAGATTGTATTATGTAGTCTCTGTATTGTATAAAAACGAATTAATTTTGGATTAACTGGATGAATATTAAACCAACCAAAGGCTGCTCAAGAGATGTATTGGCGCAAATCGCCGAGGTTGTTCC
>JALZVI010000313.1 GCA_023301015.1 Rickettsiales bacterium
GATTTTGAATTTCAGTTCGGTTGGTGCCGTCGTTTTGTCCAAAAAATCTCAACAACAAAAGATAGCCGCCTGGAATGCATTTTTTAGCGCTTCGGCAAATTCACCTTGTCTTGCATTTTCAAAAGAGCAGCCAGCTTGTTAACATCCGCCGAAGAGATCTCAAAATCACCCTTCTCTGCGCTTCCCGAAAAACTCACCTTTGTGCCCAATCCGCTCAAATTCAGCGCCAAATCATCGCTTCCAGCAGATGGCAATTTCACATCAAACTCAAACGCACTTCCGCCAAACTCAAACTCACCAACTGCCTCAACAGGATTACTTAGCGAACGAAATGACGTATTCAGCTGCAACTTACTAAGCTCATAATCAGCACCACCAATATTATCATCATATTTCACCGCGCCATTCAGCACCGAAATACTTTCAATCGAGAAGCCTTTCTCCGAGCTCTCAGCGCCACCCTCTGCCGCCACTTCTGCACGCGCTTCAGGCTTCAACTCCCAACTGCTACCAGAAGCATATTTCTCATAATAAATCGTCGGCGAATTCACCTCTACTGAGTCAATGCTCAACTCACCTTGCAACAATTTCCAGATATCAGCATAAGCATTCACCTCCGTCACAACCGCCAAAGTCTTCGTGCCATTCGACACGCTCGCGTTCTTCACCGTAGCATGAACCACAGGGAAAACCGACAAATCAATCTCATCAAACCCAAGCTCATAGCCAGTCTTCTTCGCAAACTCCGTCTTAATCTCATCAGAATAATCATCCACCGAAACAATGCTTGGCAAAACAAAGCTTGCCACAACCAACAAAACCGCAAGAACACCGATGCTTATAAAGACTATCTTAAAAAACTTTTTCATAATAAATAACTTGACTGATTGCTGGGATATTGGTTATAACCTCATTCCAATCAATTTTGAAGTTAATCTTTTAAAGAGTAGATATTATGTCAAGAGAATGTGAATTAATGGGTACAAAGCCACAAACTGGCCATCACGTACCTGTAAACCGTAGCCAAACAGGCGTTCGTTCAAACCGTCGCTTTGATCCAAATATCCAAAAAATCACATTCAACAGTGAATCTCTGGGCACATTGCGTTTGCGCGTAACAGTTGCAACACTTCGTTCAGTTGAGCATAATGGCGGGATCGACAACTTCCTAGCCAAAATCGCAAAATCAAAACTCACAGCTCGTGGCGTAACTCTAAAGAACAGAGTAGTAAAAGCCCGCGCAGAAGCTGAAACAGCTGCTTAGTTAGTTTACAATTTCCTCCCCGCAGAGTCTTTAATATCTCCCCGCTGCGTGCTGCGCACTTGCAGACTGAGAACGCTCAAGGCTGCCCCGTTTTCATAAAACTCCATTGTCACAAGGCCAGAAGGCCTTGCCAGCCATGAGCTTGCGGAGCAATTCCTCAGTCTGCGAGCCAGCAGGCGAGCGGGGAGGAAATTAGAAAACTACAGCCTTGAGCGCGTTTCAGTCTGCAAGCCCAAAGGGCGCAGCGGGGAAACAATTATAAACTCTCAAATCTTCCTGCGTTCTTCGCTGATATATTCACAGTCATCACAATCTGCTCTTCATCCTGCGTCATATTCTCGACATGTGCATGCTCATAAAGCCACGCCATTTTCTTGCTTTCATGACTTTTAATCACATACTTCTTCTGCAAACTAGTTTTCGAAATCTGCTCATCAACCAACTCCAAAACTGCATCCACATTATCACCCGTCAGCGCAGAAATTTTCATCCCGCCACCAGTAATTTCCGCGTCAGATTCTTCCAACAAATCAGCCTTATTCAGCAGCTCAAAATAACCTTCCGTATCCTTCGCCTTCACTCCCAAATCAGCCAGAATTTCCAGCACGTTTTGCTGCTGTTCTTTGTGCATAGCATTCGCCACATCACGCACATGCAAAATTATATCCGCCTCCACAACCTCTTCCAAAGTCGCGCGGAAAGCAGCGATTAATTCAGTCGGCAAATCGGAAATGAAACCCACAGTATCAGACAAAATAATCTTGCGTCCCGATGGCAATTTCGCCATGCGCATCGTCGGGTCAAGCGTAGCAAAAAGCATGTCTTCTGCCATCACATTCGCATTCGTCAAACGGTTGAACAGAGTCGATTTCCCCGCATTAGTATACCCCACCAGCGCCACCAAAGTATATGGCACAGCATGCCGAGATTTGCGGTGCAATTCACGCGTTCTCACCACCTTCACCAAGTCTTTCTTAATCTTCAAAATGCGCTGGTCAATCATGCGTCTGTCCAGCTCAATCTGCTTCTCACCTGGGCCACCGATAAAGCCAAAACCGCCACGCTGACGTTCCAAATGCGTCCAGCTTTTAACCACACGAGAACGCTGATATTGCAACGCCGCTAACTCCACTTGCAACTTCCCTTCTCGAGTCGCCGCACGCGCACCAAAAATCTCCAGAATCAAACCAGATCTATCAATCACTTTACAACGCCAACGCTGCTCCAAATTCCGCTGTTGAATCGGCGAAAGACGCGAGTCAATATAGACCAAATCTATATAATTCTCCTGCACAAAAGCCTCAATTTCATCCGCCTTACCACCACCAATCAAAATATCCGCACGTGGAATTTTGATGTTGGAATGAGCGGCATAAACCACATCCAAATCAATCGCTTTCGCCAACCCACAAGCCTCATCAAGACTCGCATCCGCGTTCGACTCGCCAGCAAAAACAGGGTGATAAACCAGCGTTCGAGCAGCTTCTTTCAACTCATGTATATCGTCTGGATTTTCCATAATTTCTTTCTTTTCCTAGTATTGTTATAACGAAGTCAGAAGACTTCGCCAGCCTTGAGCATGTTTCAGTCTGCGAGCCAGTAGGCGAGCGGGGAAACAATCATCAATTCCACGTCGCAACTGGCGGCATGCTCATCAAAATCGCTTCCACATTTCCGCCCGTCATCAGCCCAAATTTCGTGCCGCGGTCATGCAGCAAATTGAACTCCACATACCGCCCACGCCTCTCTAACTGCGCCGCCCTGTCAGCCTCAGTCCAGCTCTTATCCTTATGCTTGCGCACAATCGCAGAATATACATCCAAGAATCCTTCACCAACACTGCGCGTATAAGCAAAGTCATCTTGCCAATTTCCACTGTCCAAATAGTCATAAAAAATTCCGCCAATTCCGCGTGGTTCATTGCGATGTTTTAGGAAGAAATATTCATCGCACCATTTCGAAAACTTCTCATAATATTCTGGGTCAGCCTTGTCACAAACTTGTTTGAATGCGCTGTGAAAATCCGCCGCATCTTGCACCGTTTGCGCTGAATCTGGGAACATCGGCGTCAAATCCGCCCCGCCGCCAAACCATGACTTCGTTGTGCAAATAAAACGCGTATTCATATGCACCGCAGGCACATGCGGATTTTGCATATGCGCCACCAGAGAAACCCCCGCCGCCCAAAAGCTCGGGTCAGAATCTGCACCCGGAATTTCTTTGCGGAAACCTTCCGAAAACTCACCATGCACAGTGGATATATTCACGCCCACCTTCTCAAAAATCTTGCCCTTCATCACCGAGATCTCACCGCCGCCGCCATCTTCACGTTGCCACGGTTTGCGCTCAAATTTACCTTCGCCATCAATCGCCTCAAACTCCGCACAAATACGATCGCGCAAATCACGAAACCATTTTTGTGCCATTTCTTTTTTTGCCTCAATCTCAGTCATCTACTTCCTATCCTTCTTCAATTTTATCTCATTCAACAAATCATTCATCGCCAACCATTCGGCAGAATCTTCTTCAAAAAGCTCCTTTGCTTTGCTCGCATATTTATGCGCTAAGTCTGTTTTCCCCTGCACCGCAGCCTCATTCGCTTGCGCAAATTTCAGATGCGCCTCATCACCCATCTTGCCATAAGCCTTAGCCAGCAGGTGCCATGCAGTAGAATTATGCGGTTCAATTCTCACTGCTTTCTCAATCGTCGCAATGCCATCTTTTGCCTTACCATTCGCAATCTGCAACTTACCCAACTCGTTCAACAAAAGCGCCGAATCAGGATAATACTCATCCGCCAAAGCGTAATATTTCTCCGCCTCAACAATCCGTTCATTCTCCGCTAAAATCTGCCCTTTCAGCTCATTGAAAAACGGGTTTTTCGGCTCAGCCTGCAACATCAAATCCAAATCGGCAAATGACTCATCAATCTTCCCATCCCGATAATTCGCCACCGATCTCGCATAGCGTGAGGCGATAGAATCATCGTCATATTTCTCCAACACAAACTCAGGCTTTTCCAAAAACCCTTCCAGCTTCGCCACCATGCGCAAATGCCTTTGCGTAAATTTACTCTCCTCGAGCGGCGGCTTATCTTCCAAATGCGAGCGCAATTGCGAAATTCTTTGGCTGGTCAGCGGATGGCTCAACGCATATTGATCTAGCGCATCAAAGTTCAGCACCGAATCACGACGCAAAATTTGCATCACATCCAGCAAACCACGCGCCGATTGCGAAGTTTCTCCCAAATATCTCAGCGCCGCCTGATCCGCCGCAACCTCTTGCTCGCGGCTATAGCTCGCAAGTTGCCGCCCAGAAATATGCTGCCCACCAACCAAAATCGCCGCACCCGCATCAGGCAAACCCGCCACCGTCACCGCCGCACCAAGCACACTTGTCAGCACAGTCTGCAAGCTCAAATCCTCATATTCCTGCAAGCGCTTAATAAGATGGCTGCCGTCAATATGCCCAGTTTCATGCGCCAGCACCCCAATCACCATCTCAGGCGTCTTCGCACGCGTCAGCAAGCCAGTATGGATAAACATATTCATCCCACCCGCAACATAGGCATTCAAGCTATCATCATTAACCAAAAACAGCCGAACCGAACTGGGCGGGATTCCTGCTACCTTAAAAATTGGCGACGAATATTCGCGCATCAACTCCTCAATCTCCGCATCCCGAATCAACGAGACCGCAGCCGCATTTTTCGGCAAAAGCAAGAATGCCGCAAAGATTGCAAAGATAAGAAACTTTTTCATAGATGTATTATATAATCATTTAACTCTAGAAACCAATAGATTGTGAAAACCCTACCCCCACAAGGCCATTAGGCCTTGCCAGCCCTGAGCGCGTTTCAGTCTGCAAGGCGCAGCCGCAGCGGGG
>JALZVI010000314.1 GCA_023301015.1 Rickettsiales bacterium
CTAGTCCGTAAGCGAGGTTACGAGCCGTGTACTCATATACTTCTGTCGCAATAGATAGCGTTATCTAGTCCGTAAGCGAGGTTACGAGCCGTGTACTCATATACTTCTGTCGCAATAGATAGCGTTGCAGAGGTAATGATTGAGTAGACTGCGCGGTTCTTGACGCCTTGTGTTAAGTCGGTTGTTTCCATCTCACCACTAATGGTGACGTTTTTAACGAGGCCAATACTATTGTCCCCATTCAGTGTTTGTAGTCCGCCTACATCGCCGATGCGTACTTCTGCTGTTGAAAGCATGAACGCTTCTGATTTTGCGGTACCTAAATCTTTTGCCATTATAATCTCCTAAGGTTGGATTCTAGGTTGTTTAACTTAGGGCCAGCAGGAAGTCTATGAATATATTTGCACCACTTGACACCAGTTATTTAATGGGTATTATTGGGTATGAAACGCTTAACCATTACGCTCAATTACACTTTATGGAATACTCTGAAACTTCAGGCTAAAGTGTTGGATAGAAGTCTATCTAAACACATCACTATAATTTTGAGAAATCATTTGAACATTCAAGACCCTTCCATCACTGAGGCTATAGTTAGGCTGCAAAAACAAGGGACAACTAGATATATAGGCACAGCGGAAGAGCTTAAAGAAGCTCTAGCTGGTGAGGGTCATTTTAAAATTGAGAGCTAAGGTCTGTAGGGGCCTAGTCTTACTAGGTAACCTCACTACGGGTGCTATCAAAACATTTCCATTGCTAGTCATAAAACCTATGGGATTGCCAGTGCTGTGATGGAGTATAGGCGCTCTAACAACTTTACCTCGGGTAGCATTGGCTACCGCGTTCATGAGTTTATTCAATCTCTGGATTTGAGGGTCTTCATGTGTAACAATTGCTATCTTAAAACCTACTGAGATTAATGTTTCAGCTGAGTCCATGTAAAACTCTAATGGCCCTATTAAGTCTACCTGTTCTAGTCCCTCTTCTTCTGCTGTACCGTCGAAGTCGAACAGCGTAGCGTCCTGTGTAATTTTACCTATCCAGTTTAGAACTGAAGCCTTTGTGCTTAGATATAAGTCGGGTGTGCTCATTATTTTAAAACCTCTGGAAGATGCTCTGCTAACCACCACTGCATGAAGGAGTGGAAGGCACCTCTATAATGTCTAGTCTTACCTTTAGGCTGTTGATTTGTCAACTTGGTATATATTTCATCATAACCACCTTTGAAGATTGTGGCCTCTAATGTCTCAGGTTGAAACCCACTTTTTACTTTGGCGAAGGGAGTATGTTTTACCTCAACGCGGAAATTCTTCAAAGCTCTGGCAGGATTTGCGAACTTCCCTGTACCTACATTTCTAACCCTAAGGGGACTAGTGGAGTCCAGAGAGAAGCCTTTCTTAGCTCCTGAAAATTTGGGCACTATACTGTAGGATGATTTACCTAGGACGTTAGTGGCGTCACTTGATAGAGCCTTTACATCTCTAATAAGGTTGCCACTGTTTTTAAAGAAACCTGCGTTGCTATCCTTCGTTCTTGCGTAGCTCGTACTCAGCGCAGCGAAGTGAGGGGTGTATTGACCTAAGGCAGGGGCTGCAGCAGTATTTAAAGCTGTAGACGCGAACAGGTCGAAGAACTGTGTAACTGAATGTTCTATATGTCTGTGGTCTATTTCAACCTTCTTCCTGAGCTGTCCCAATGAAGAAATTGCTCCTGCCTTAACAATGTTCTCTAGGTTCCCAGAGGCGAAGGGGTTTACGTTATTCGTAGTCAATTTGAGCCACATAGACTCCGAGCTGCTGGTCAACTCTCTTGACCGTAGCTTGCTCGTCAAACCCAAATAGGTGTACTAAGTCCCCTTCCTCAACAGGGTATCCTGTAATTATTTGCTGTCTATTGATAGGTACCCCTATCGCATCAGAGCCTGTGCTCCTAAGTTCAAAAGCTAAGTGTATCCCTTGCTGCCACACTGTAGGGCCTTCTACTTCCAGTGTGGTGACGGGGTGTCTGACCTTCGCGCCCTTCTTACCCACAGCTGCCATTGCAGGCATTTCGAATAATTTGAAATGAGTATAAAGGTGTTTGCCTCTCAGGAATTGGTCACCATGCTCTGCAGCCAGAAATATCTGGCCATTGTGGTCGTAGAAATTATCGCCTTTTTTCAGTAGGGAATTAGGTTTGACGCGAAGCAATCGCCGAGCAGAGTTGAAGTTTGAAACCCTAGTGGTATCAGGTATATCTAGGAACTGGCCGTAGAAGGTCGCTCCTGCGACAGTCTTCAACTTGGCCATATGCTCTGAGACTACCTTGAATAAAGCTGACATTTTATACTCCTGTTACAGGGTCTACAGGGGTAACTGCTAGGAAGAATCCTTCACCTGACGCATTAATAGCATTTAAGGCTGATGGGTTAAGGATGCCTAAGGCTTCCTCATACTTAGCGGTGAATTTATTTTTCAACTTCTCTAAGTCTACCTCAAAATGGGTGACTGAAATATTATCTTCTGTGTGTGTTTTAATTAAGCTTATATGTAAGCGGTCTATCGACTCACATGCAGTATAATACTTAATCAGATTATTGGCCGTGATAGCTCTATAGCCTCCAGCCAGTAATTCGTCGTCTAGTATTTTCTCCCCTAGAATGGGGTCATTCTTCAAATTTATGTAGGCGTCGAACAGTGATATCATGCTGTCGTCTAGCACTAGTTCTGAGGAGCCTAGTAAGGCTCTAATATCTTCAGGGTCTACTATATAGGGCACTTCATTTATTAGGAATAAAGTTTGAGTGCCTGTTTGGGTAACTCCTGCTACATCATAAGAATACTTCAGCCTAAGCGTTTCTATATCTTCTGAAGTGGATTTGGTGGTTGTGGGGGCTGACAGGGTTACAGCTGCAACCGTATCTGACGCTCCTAATGTTGGGGTAACAGGTGGTAGTATTTCTGTCCCATCTAATTTAATGACGCGGTAGGTATATGTACCCACGTCAGGTATTACTAGCTCTCCAGAAGGGGCTTTGAACTCTACTTGGAAAGTAGCTGTCTCTGACGTGGTTACATACATAGTTTAAGCCTCTGCTTTTGCTTTAGCAGCAGCAGCGAGTTCAGCTTGGTGGGCTTTTTCAGCCTCAACTCTGGTAGCTTTCTCTTTTTCGAGGCGGGCTTTTTCAGCATCAGCATTAGCGGCAGCCTTCCGAGCGGTCTTAGCTGCTAGAGCTTTAGAAGATGCTACGGCACCTTCGTCTACATCAGCTGCCTTACCTACGGCCTTAGAGATAGCCTTCTCGGCGTCTTCGGAAAAAGCCTTGAAGAAAGCTTCATCTGACATATTAGTAGTCCCTAAGGACACTAAGCAGCTGCGCGAAATAGCGCTCTGAACTTGACCATCGTTTGAAACTACGAAAGGTCGAGTGGCTACATAGACGTTTTGATTAGTGAGAAAGAATCCTTTGCCTTCTGGGGCTTGCACTAGCGCGTTCTTAGGCGCTTCTGGTGCTTCTGTTTTAGTTTTTGCCATTGGTGTACTCCTTTGTTGACAATTCTTAATAAAGACCCCACCCACTGTCGTCAATGGGTGGGGTCAGAGTTTACTTCCTTTAACTAAGCTTAACCAGCGAAGTCGTAGACAGAACGAGTGTCATCGAAAATCAGACGGTAACCTGTATTCTCAGTCTTCGTTAGAGTGATAGTCTGGTTAAGGATTGCGCGCTCTTCTTCTTCGATTGAAGAATTGGCTTGCACAAGCTCTTCCATTGTTTCACCCTTACGGAAACCAATTAGTTTACCTGCTGGCGCGAATGACGAAAGCACTGGCGTAATAGGCTGGTCGAAGATTGGGTTGCGCCCAACGTCGATGCCTGCTCGGCCAAGTTGCTCAGACGCTGATACAGTCTGGTCTGATGTGTTCGAGAACAACATAGTCCACTGGTAATAAGCGTCATAGTTCATCGCTACCGTATCGATAGGAGTTCCAGCTGCAGCCATGTTCATCAGCCAACGGAAGAAACGATGCCATTGGATTTGACCAACTGTATTAGCTGGCGCACCCGTTACACCTGTAATTGCGGACTGTGCCACAACAGGAGCTGCATTGTTGTTTCCATCACCGTTAATCATGATGGTCATAGCTTGAGAAGCTTTCGAAATTTCCAGTTCACGTGCAATACGCCCAAGGAAAGGAGTTAGAACATCAATTCGCGTGTTACGGTTAAATTCGTATGTTGTACGAAGGGCCGAACCATGCTTATAGATTTTAACTGCGCTTTCACCTGCGCTTAGAGAGCGAACAGGAATACGACCAGCTTCTGGTACGATGCGTGTGCCACGGTTGTCTGCGTCACCATCATCCAGAGTAACCCGAACCGTCATTTCTGGGCCGTCGATTGTACGAGAGCCAGAGATTAGGTTTGCAGCTGACTCTACGTTATCAAGGCGAACCTTCCAACGGATGATGTCATCAACAACTTCTTTGAAAAGAAGTTTAGTACCAGAACGAGTCTGGAAAGTTTCCGCTGCCGCTTGGAGTACCATACCATTCGAGAAATCATCCCGAACAGGGAGGTTTAGCTCCATGAGCGCCAGCTCGTAACCTGTGTAACGGTCTGAGCCGTCTTGAACAGGGGTGATTGAGAGGTCTAGGTAGTCGCGAACGCTAATACCATAGGCTTTACAATCAGTCGCGATTGACAACGCAGCTTCACGAGAAGTGGAAGGAGTTAGAGAGCCTAGGTCTTTTACAACCATAGCAGCTGTTACTGCCCCACCATTTGCTTCTTCAGCTGCACGACGAGTCGCGATTAGGTCTAGAATATTTTTACGCATAATTAAAACCTCCGATTATACGAATAGAGCTTCAACGTACTCATCTGTCGTGTTGACAAATACTACGATTGGCTCACCTGCGGCTGCTGCCGCTCCTGATGTTTTAAGGAGGCCAGCTGTTGCTGAACCTTGAACACCGTCACCGATAGCTGGTGCTGCGCCTGTGTAAGACATTTTGTAAGACCCTTTAAGGTCTACTGCCCCTACAACCACACCGTCAACTGTACGGTCTTCTACTGTGCTTAGGTGTCCGATAACACGGTCACCATCGCCTGCCAGCTTCACTGTACGTGCCGCTGATGTGTCGATTGTTACACCTTTACCGATGTCATCAGCAACGATACCGCTGAGATGAAAAGTAAATGAGAACTCCTCGACGTGGATATTTTGAAAAGATACGTTAAACATATTTCAATCTCCGTTCTATCGAGCGTTAGACTTGAGGAACGCACGATTAACGCCAGAGAGTTCAACTTTACCGTTGTTCTCTTTATCGTTAGTGCGGCTCTCGCCTGCTGCTACTAGCTGGTGTAGTGTTTTACCAGCATCGTTGATGAAAGATAGCCTTGCAGCCATATCCATCGCTCCTTTGTCAACATCAGTTTTACCTGAGGCTACAATTGCTGCATCTAATTGAGCATCAATGAAAGCGGCTACAAGAGCTACTTCAGCAATGCTGTCCTTAGGTGCTTCCGTAAGCTGGGCTTCCAGCTCGGTTACTCGTGCCGTTGCAGTGTCACGCTCTGTTGTGAGTGTGGCATTGCCTGCGGTTAGTGTTTCGTTAGAGGCAGTGAGTTCAGTCACCTGAGCCTGCGAGGCTTCGAGTTGAACTTCTGCTTTACCTAATTTAATA
>JALZVI010000315.1 GCA_023301015.1 Rickettsiales bacterium
GTGGGTGGTGTGAACTTGTTGCCCGATGAGGAGCCAATGATTGGAAAGAACATCCGGGCAGGAGACGATCATTTCCTCCAAGATCTGCTCGGTCGCGAGTTGGGCAGGAGCGAGGGGAGCGGGCCTCCCGCCGACGGTCCAGATGGAGTGTTTGATGGGCATGATGAAAGTTAGGCGTGTGATTTGAAAGTCATCCAATGGCGTTCAAGAGCGCCTTGGTCTGGGTAATAATCTGGCTCTGATGGGAGTCTCAAGGGCTTTCGCAGAAGAGGAAGATAGGTGGGGTCTTCGTGGAGTTCGCTCGCAAGTTGGATTGTTAGGTCCGTCGGATGGATTGCGATCAGGTGACGGTCGAACAGTTTGTGGATGTCGGCACGAAGGAGAAGTCCATTTTTCAAGTTGTCTGATTCCGGGCTAGTGTAGGGGTCGATGTGGGCTCCTTCGAGAACTTCTGGAATCTGGCATCCGGTGATGCAGCACTGATGTTGGTAGAGTGACTTTAAGCCTGTTCTGAATTTTTTTTGCCCCGGTCTCTCGCGAATGAGCCGGGAAGTTTTGGGAGCTGGTTCGCTGGGCTGGAGGTAGGGCGCAGCAGGAGGGAATTGATAGGAGGCTGTGCCGAAGGGACAGTCTTTAAATGTGGAGGATCCTTCGTCTTGCCACTCCAGACGCTTGATCGAAGTCCGGTCACTATCTTCAAAATGGATTCGGGCGGTGCCGAGGCACATGTCCTGTTCGTCGTTGAAGTTTGGGTGAGGGGAATAGTCGAGAGTCGCAATCTTACCATGAATGGAGAGATCACATTTGGCTTGGTAGTCTGTGCCGTCCTTGCTGCGGACAATGTGTGTTACGGCTTTGAAGCGGCCCTCTTGGGCAAAGAGATCGAGTGGGAAAATATCGAAGTATCCCCGCGATGTGGGGTCTTGATATTCTAGGGTGATCGATGGAGATGATCCGTCTCTCTGAATGGCTTCATGTTTTTTGACAAGCTCACGCAATCCCGGCCGCCGCACATTTTGTTTGTTCTCGTAGTAAGTGATGTGCTGATTAACCGCGCTGATCCCATTTGTAAGAGCTTGGTTTCCTCGGTCTCTTCGAATCCAGGTGAGGTAGGCATCGGCAATGGGGATGCTCAGAACACGGTGATATTCTTTGCCGTTGAGAAGATGTGAGACATTGTAAACGAGATCGGCGGCGGAGCTTTGTTTGAGGCCCGTCTTTGAGAGCTTCTTCAAGGCTTCAGTGATTCCGAATTCCCCGTCGTGTCGTTTCAGGGCGACGCGGTAAGCTTGTTCCGCTAGGGCGATCGTAATTTTACTCATACGGTTGTCAGTTCTGAGACGAGGGCTTCGAGTAAGTTTTCAGCGGTGGCGCGGGAGTCGGTGAGTTGCGTTTCTAGCTCGTCTACTAAGGCCATGAGTTGTTCGACTTTGGCTACGATGCGGTGTTGTTCGGCTAGGGGCGGGAGAGGGATAGCAATACAGCGGAAGCGGCCAAGGCTGACTTTTTGTTGAGCGACTCCCAAAGTAATCTCCGCGAACTGTCCGACGATTTGGGATGCACGAATGGTCAACCGTAAATACTGACTTGTGACGAGGTCGGTATGCGGTGTGAGTTTAATGCAGTCGGCGGTAACGATAGCGGGAGGTCTATCATCTGGATAGATGGAGGTGTCACCAGGAGGAGCCCCCATTTTTGTTATGAGCAAGTCTCCAGATCGGACTGTATGGGATACCAACTCCTCAGCTTTTTCAGGTAGAACAAATTTTGTGTCTAGTCCTCCAAACGATTCGGTTCGAATGTCTCGGACGAATACGAGTGGCACTCCTACATCTTGATAGTCTGACTTCAAGAGGCTGCTGCCGAAAGGTCCGATGGTGAGCGCATTTTTGTGGAATGCCGTTATTTGATCCGGTGATGCATAGCACCAGCCGCTGGGAATGGCTGGTGTGTGTTCTGCGGTTACGTCAACTGCCTTAGGTTCTTTGATTCGACTACTCTTTTCTTGGTTGCTTCTGTCAAAGAGAACCGTTCTCAATTTTTCTTCCGCCGGTTCGTCGCTGGGGTCTTGGGGGACGAGTTTGCCTTGGACGGCGAGGGTGAGGATGGATTTGCGGAGGTCGGCGGGGGGGATGAAGTGTGAGTTGTGAGTGAAGAAGGGGGAGTTGGGGAGAGGGTTGAAGAGGAGGTTGAGGTTGGCCGGGGTGGGGGCGTCGGCGAAGCGGGCGAGGGTGGCGCGGGCGAGTTGGCTGGCCTGCGCGTCGCGTTCCTGCTGCTGGGTCTCCAGCTGATCACACAAGGCCATCAACTCATCCACCTTCGCGACAATCCGCTTCTGCTCGGCGAGGGGTGGGAGGGGGATAGGGATGAACTTGCACTTTGTTACTGAGATATTGTCTTGGCCAGCCGTTCCAATTAGGGTGATCCGCTTGAGGAATGAAGCTTCTTTTAGAAATAGATAGAG
>JALZVI010000316.1 GCA_023301015.1 Rickettsiales bacterium
GACAGGTAATACACTAGGGTTCACTAACCCTCATGACGGGGAACAGTATGTGGTGCCGAACACCCATGCTAATTACTCTGCAATTAAGGAAGCTGTTAAGGCAAATGATGCACCGACTGCGGTAAACCTGTTCAACTTAACAGAAACTGTGGCCACACAACTAGAGCTAGCCGCTGAAGTAGGGGACGTTAAGGTATCAGGAGGGGTTGTGACTTTTAAAGGTCTAACAATTCAGAACTCAGTAGTGGAACTTATTCTAGCTAACTTGAAAGAAGGTTTTGACATTACAAGATACGCTAACTTCCTGACTAACTTGCTATCTAACCCTTCATTCAGCTCCCGAGAGCAACTACATGGGTTTATTGAGAAGTATCTCTTTGACATTACAGAAGATGGTAGGTTCTACGCCTATAAAGTTATCAACGACAATGATACAGATTGTCACACAGGCTCAATAGACAACTCTAAAGGTATGGTAGTAACCATGCCTAGGGAGGACGTGGACGAAAACCCTAATAAAACCTGCTCCAGCGGACTACACGTATGTGGACGGAGTTACGTTAAAAGTTTCATGAGCGTAGGCCGTAAACTAGTAATGGTTGCCGTTAACCCTCGGGACGTTGTAGCTATCCCTACTGATTATAATGATGCTAAAATGCGCGTCTGTGAATACGAGGTTATGGGAGAAGTTAACAACATGTTCCAAGCCTCAGAAACAGGGGAACAACGAGGCCGAGTAGTCACTCAAGGAAGAGACCCTAAGACGGGCCGTTTCCTTTCAAAAATGGCTTTCGAACCTATGCCGAGCCAAGAACTAGACCGTTCGTGGTAAAAAGCCTCGGCGTAAGCGCTATAGACCTCGATAGCGTATTTACAACACTCGTAGCGGAACTCGACAATACCGAGTTCCGCTGCAGTATTAGGTTCACCCACAAAGGCACCTCAGTGCTGTTTGAGGGTAGAGTTTTTCTAACTAGTCGCGAACACTGGTTAGATATGGACTTAGAGGATTTCTGCGAAGTATTTCATCAAATACCAAACGACTTAGACCAATGGTTTCATACTACTTGGGAAGACTTCACAACCTTCACATTAAGTAACGTGAGAAATACGGTCACAAGACCCATAGGAGGAATTGTCCCTTCTAGGGAATACATTCTAGGTACAACCTCACCACCCAAAAACTTCGGCAAACTAATTTCAATCACCACACCTTAGAAAGGTACATCATGTATAACCTTAGAGAAAAAGCCTTAGCCCGTTTCAACGCAGGGGACAGAAAACCTCTACTTACCCTAGGTAACCCCAAAACGGATAAATCCATAAAGTTCGGTTATCTGACAGCTATACTTCACTTATCTCCCGCCAACCTAGTTGCCAAAAAGACTCTGTGTCCTTTCGCCTCAGAAGGCTGCAAAGCGGCCTGCCTGAACACCGCAGGTCGAGGGGCTTTACATATGATGAAAGGTGACGCTCATGTTGTTCAAGATGCCAGAGCGCTGCGAACCATATGGTATGAGCAAGACCGTGTGACATTTATGCAACAGTTAGAAAAAGAACTCACAAGGTTCGTCAACTACGCGAAGAAGAAAGGGTTGAAGCCTGCCATTCGGCTTAACGGTACCTCAGATATCCTCTGGGAACGTACAGGCATCATGGAAAAGTTTCCAGACACTCAGTGGTACGACTACACCAAAATCCCCAACAGAAAAAATCTACCTGATAATTACCACCTAACCTTTTCCGCTGTGGAAGATAATGACCACTATTCTAAGCAAATGTTAGACCAAGGTATGAATGTAGCTGCGGTATTCCACGAACTCCCAACAACGTGGTTGGGCTATCCAGTTATTAACGGTGACAAACACGACCTACGCTTCCTTGATAACCCCAACTCAGTGGTAGGGCTTATTTCAAAAGGCCAAGCAAAGGGAGATACTAGTGGTTTTGTGAAGTTATGAGCTTCTGGAAAGGCTGGAGGTCTCTACAACACTCAATGGGAGCCTCAAAAGCTACTAAGTCAGACTTCAAAACTAGTAAGTTGAGGAGAGCCTTTAATAGGCTTTACTGGAAAAGTTGCAGTAAGACCTACCACGAGATGGAGAGAGCTTCTGGCTGCCATCACTGCGGACAAGAAGGTTCCGTAGAAACAGGCCCTTGTGGCGGAGCTGTAGCGATGAACCATTGTCACGCGTGTGGCAGACATTTCTACGGAGGGGACGATAGAATGAAAAGTACCTTAAATACTCACACTACCCCTCATACTATTACTCAAGTCGTCAGGCGGACGGAACTTGGGTATAAAAGCTGAGAATGAAAAATTTTAAAAAGGAGAAAACCATGGAGAAATTATATCACAAGGATATAGGGTTCCCAGATTTCAATATCAAAAAGGCTACCCTTAAGGTGCAATATACTCGACACGCCCTGCGCGCGGCGAGAAATGATAGATACGGGGATATAACTCTACCTAAAACAGTGAAACTAACTATGGACAACATAGTCGAGATAGGACTGGTGGGGCAAAGTATCACCAAGGTTGTGACTCGTCAAAAGCACTGTAACAGGTTCGACCTAGTAGTAGTTCTTTCTACTCCTTCACTGAGGGTCAGAACAGTCTGGCTCAACGAAATATCAGACAAGCACAATTCCCTAGATAAATCAAAATACGAGGTTCCGTAATGAGATTCTACGCCATACAAGATGAAGCCTCTGGGAAATACCTCCCCAATAGAAAGGGTTACAGTTACAGTAACACCACCTCTGAATTGACGGACGAAGAGCCACCTCGGCTATTCACCAAAAAGGGGCCTGCACGTCAGGCAGCAAACTGCTGGCAAGCGGGCATCTTAACACCTGCACTAAGTGACGCTGACCTGAATATATCTTTTGATGACCACGTGGTAGACAAAGTGTCTGATAAACAGGTACATGGGAAACGTATGCAATGCTTCGAAATCCCAGCTCGTAAAGCCTTAAAATTAAATATAGTTCCTGTTGACATTACGTTTGCAGATACCTAAAAGAATACGCCCACACTTCACCTTGACGGGCCAAACGTCTAAGTCTGGTAGCCTTAGAGTATAAAAAGCTCCACAATACCTACGGGTATAAAAAAGGAAAACGGAAAATTTTTAAAAAAGGAAATTAAAATGTCGAATAAACTAAAAAATGTAAACGTAGACTCAAGCATGATTAAAACCATCGGATTTCTGGTGAACCAGAACCCTGATGGAACCATCACACATAAGCTGCGAGTATTGTTCAATAACGACTCAGTCTATGACTATGCAGACGTGCCTCTGGCGACTTACAATCGCCTACTGACCTCACCTTCAACGGGTAAGGCTTTCAACGTACTAATCCGAGACCAGTTTGACGCAGTCCAACTCACAGGATAAATTAGCTGAGATAAGAGACCTCTGGAGGAACTCCGATATGGACGCTCGATACCTAGCCCACAAGTTTGGTATGTCAGAGCAAAGTATTAGAACTACAGTCAGAGGTCTCAAGTCTCCCCCTAAAGAGCGTAGAACCCTTTCTAGGTTACACAGGGAAATAGGATTAAGATTATCAGACATAAGGCTAGCCACCCTCTACGGAAAGCGGGACTTTGCAAACCACCACGGTATTAGCCCCACAAAATTGTCAGACATTGAAAAAGGATATTATGACCTCACCATCACAGACATCATTAACCTCGGACTCTTCGAATTTATTGCAGGAATGGACAGAACTCTACTGGAGAATGATTAGTGGCCTCAAAGCCAAACCTCAAAGTATAGAGCTTTCCCAAATCACCCGCCAGTTCCTGAGAGAATGTCCCTCCCAGTTCACTAAAATACGTCAGAAGGTTCAGGAGTATCAGGACACTTTAATCGTAGTGAGGGCCTAATGTTAACAATACCCTGCTATGGAGTGCATCCTGACGAAGTTGGCCTAAGGTACTTGGTACAAGGTAAAGAGGTACACAATGCCTTAGGATTTAGCCAGAACCCTAAGTTCACAGTTAGAGGCCCTAAGTATAAGTACGCCTGTCCCCACTCCCATGAGCTACAGGACTTCGGGACTCCAGACGATGATGAACTAATAAAGTTCCTATCCCCTATCCCCTCGAAGGAGAAGGGTAGAGTTTACGAAGGAGACCCCACCAAGTTAACACAGTTAGCAGAATTCTCAGGCGCAGATTGCATAGCGGCTTGGATGCTGAATGCCTACATGACTGAGAGAATAACTCTCGCGAGTAATATTCACCTGACAATTATAATGGGGGCTGCGCCCCGTAACTCCGAGATGCTCGATGATTTACAGGCTGCAATGGAAGTGTCCCAAGGTAAAGTAATTTTCCAAGGGGACTATTACTTTTCAAATAAATTCAAGCGAATAGGTGAACCAAAACGGGTAGAAAACCCCACCAAAACTGGCATCAGTAACTTGTTTGATTACCTAAAAGAAAGAAACTAAATGTACGAAAACCTGACCTGTATAGGCGGCCCGTTAGATGGGAGAATTAAATCTACAGATGATGAAATGTTCCACATTCACAGCACCTCTCCCTCGGTTAAACCAGTCCACCACGCTTGGACTCCCGCCTCTGTAGCCATAGACGTACATATCTACGAACTAGCAGCGTTGGACTTCGGCACACATAAGTTTCTCTTCTTCAAGGAAAGCTCCCTCTCATACGCAGAATGCGTAGAAAAATTACTCAAAGGCTATAGAAATAAATCATGACAAAATATAATTTATGGCCTAAGCAGGTCGAAGACCTCGCATTTTTCATAAACAATCCAAGGGGATGCAACTTTAGTGACCCAGGCGCAGGGAAAACACCTATAACGTGTACGTGGTTTGATTATCACCATACCTATCGAGGAAAGAAAGGTGTCTTTACTTCTCCAAAAGCCCTGCTGAATAAAAATAAGAATGAGTTTGCCGACTTCACCAATTTTAAACCTAGCGAACTACAGATAGTGGACGGGTCTCCTAGGGAGAGAGCTAAGCAGATGCAAAATAAGGAAGCCAAAGTATTCCTGATGGGCTACAAACGCTTCGCAGACGACTGGGAATTCCTACTGGAACATAATCCTGAGATTGACGCCCATGCCTCAGATGAATGGCACAAAGGCTGGAAGACAGACGAGTCAGAGAGAGTGATGCAACTCTACAGGGCACACAGACATATCTCTGCCTTATTGCCTATGACAGGCTCTCCCATAGATGGAGGACTCCACACAGTTTACCCCCTCATAAGACTATGCGCTCCAAGGTTCTACCCTTCCATAGAAACTTTCAGGCTACAACACGGAATATTTGACATAGAATATGGTGGCATAGTGGGTTGGAAAGGTCATGATAAAGTGAAAGCCATATTGGAGAGCATCTCTGTCCGTAGAACTTTCGAGGAAATGCACGGCGACGAGCACCCTCTCATTACAGCTGAACCTTGTAAGATGTTTCCTAAGCAACAGAAAGCTTACGACGAGATGCACAACGATGCCATGACAGAGCTGGAGGAATACTTCCTAACAGCTTCTGGAGGAGGGGTTCAGAGCCTCCGATGCCGACAAATACTCGCCCATCCTGAGACCTTTGGAATAAAAGGCCCTAACGGGAGGGACGAAATGTTAAAAGAGCACTTGCTAAACCATAAACACAATGGTAAGCCGCTCATTATCTACTCTTGCTTCGTGCCAGAGCAGAAAAGGATTACAGAGATTGTTAAGTCGATGGACATGAGTGTCCAACTACTAAATGGTACTGTAAAAAATCCTGAGATAGACGAGCAGTTTCTTGCTGGAAAATTTCAGGTTGTTGTTGCTTCTCCAGAAGTCGCGAGCCTAGGATACAACTGGCCACACGTTGACCATGTGATATTCACGTCTCTAGATTACTCGGACAGCAACTTCACCCAAGCTTATAAGAGAGCCATACGTAAAGCGAGGGCACTTAAGTTATTGGTTACAGTTCTATTCTATCCACATAGCGTAGACCGTAAGGTCGCCGCCATTCTGGACAGAAAATCAGCGGATGCCAATAAAGTTATCGGTTCGAGGATATTAAATCTTCGAGATGCGATTGACAAAGCTACCAAGGACTGGTAGCTAGGCTCAACAAGGAAACTAAACAGTCAAATTAAATGGAGAACCAAAATATGACAGAAAAAACCTCAATGGAACTAGCTTTAGAAGCTGCAGAAGCTGCAGCGAAAGAAGCCCCGAGCACACCAGCAGTTATTGACCAAGCCGCACCTGCCACTCAGGCAGCTCCCGCTCAGGCTATGTCAATTGACCAGTTTATTCGTGAGACACCTCAAGTAGATGCCTACGCGAAACTAAAAGTAACTGGCTATACAATCCGAGACGGAAAAGTAACTCAAGATAAGATTAAGGCAACCATGGTTATCAACGACCAAGTACCTTGTCGGCGTCTACGTTATGGCCAACCGCCTGCCACTCAGTACCGCACATCATTCGATGGTGTCCGTGACGTAGGTGGTGAACTCTGGGCAACTGTAATTGCTAACGCAAAACGTGCTACAGGCGACAATACTATTCGCGACTACCCCTCAATGAACGTGCAGATTCGTTTGCTAGAAGACGCTGGCGGGGCAAAAGCGGGTGATGTTATCGGCTTCCAAACAACTTCGACACAGAACAAGAACCTAACTGCGCTGTTCAAAACAGCAACTGCAGCAGGTCTTGACTACGACGACGAGTTTGAGATTGAGCTAGGGTATGAAGAGCGTGACACTGCAAAGGGTCACTGGGCTGTTCAAACCTATGCGTTTGTCGGTGAACACGAAGGCTAAGCCTAAGTAACACTAGGAACCCACAACCCGCCTCTCAATCGAGAGGCGGGTTGTTTTACAACAAGGAGATGTACACATGAGAGATTTACCCCCTATATTCCCCACGTTAACCGCGAGAGATGAAAGGGTTTACCTTATCAAGAAAACGGTTAACACCCTTCTGGCAAGCTCCCTTGCAAATGAAAAGAACAAGTTATTCAAGCTGGACGACCAGCAGGTGCAGCAGTTAAGAGATGCAATTTCAAACTCAAATCGTTTCGAAGACGATGAGAAAGTTGCGTTCCAAGAACTAATGAGCATTGCGTTAGAGAATAAAAGAAACATAAGGGCTGTGTCTGCAACTTGGGGGCCAGAAGGAGTAGCTATGGAAGCTATCGAAATCTTTAAAACGCTTTTAACTGAAGAGAGTAAAGGTACTCCCTTAGATTTTGGAGACCTCAACTGGAAGGAAAACGTATGAAATACCACTTGATTGACGGAAACAATATCATCCACAGATACATTAATAGTAATGCCTACCCTCTAAAGAGATGGGTTGAACTACTGTACGCCTCACACTACCCAATTATTATCTGGGATGGTATGCATGCCCTCGCCAAGAGGCGTGAGATTTTCCCAGACTACAAGGTTCAAAGAAATAAAAGTAAGTCGTCCATAGCCTACGAAGTCATGGACGTGGCTAGAGAACTCGCAGACAATATGGACTGCATTCAAGTCAGAGTCACAGGCGCAGAGGCAGATGATGTCGTAGCCCGCATGGTTAATCAACTGGGCAAAGATAAAATTGAATATATCCACAGTAACGATATTGATTTGGCGGGCTTTGGCATCCCCACTATGTACACTAAGCCTGTGCCAGACCATCTTAAACTTTACAAGACGCTGGTAGGTAAGTCCTCAGACAATGTAAAGGGACTGCGACTGTTCGGCCCCAAGGCTTGGGACAAGTTAACAACTGATGATAAACTTATCATAATTAAGATGCTCTCGGAAGATTATGAAGGTTGCGAACCCGTACTAATCGACCACAGCCAAGAAGGTATCCACAGATTAGATGAAAAGCTACGAGACAAGATTAGAACTGACCTTGAGAACCTCCGTATTCTCTGGCAGATTTCTAACTTCATCCCTATTGGAGACGAAGAATTAGATGCGGGGACTACGACTGGAACTCTTAATGAGAACAATATTGAAATGATACGACAGGAGCTTATGCTGTGGCCGACTTAGATATACCACAAGGTGTCTTGATTGATGCCAGAAACTTTGACAGACAATTGCCAACCATAATGGCCGAAATTGAAGCGGCAGGCATTAATGGGTTCGACTTGGAAACATTCGATGAAGCACACGAGGCCCTACTGGACTACCGTAAGGAAGTTCCCAAGGCTCTAATATTTGACGTGAGACGTACAACAATCGCAGGGTTCTCTATTTACCCTGACGAGGGTAAGCAGGCCTATTACTTCAACACGTTTCACGCAGACGAAGAGAACAGGTTAACACTAGAGCAAGTATTACCTATCATCCTATTAATGATGCGTAAGGATAAGCTCGTAGTTTGTCATAACTCGGTCTTTGAAATCACAATGGTAAAATCAGATTGGGGTATAGACCTAGCGCAGAACGAG
The DNA here is from genome assembly GCA_023301015.1 of Rickettsiales bacterium. The sequence goes on from JALZVI010000316.1 coordinate 8,443, forward strand.
AACGTAATCTGCACGATGATTATGGCTGTCACAGCCTACAATCCTGACGAGTATAGGCTTGAGGACTTCCTAGAGCAGCGCCTGAAACCTATGGGTATGCGCGTCATAGATGGGCAATCTATCTTTGACCTAGTGAAAGAACGCTTTCCAGTAAATGAAGACGGTAAGGTTGACAAGTATAACCTGAACGACAAGCAGAGAGAACTCGTAGGTAAGGTGGTAGGTAAATCTTCCAAAGCTACATTCTCTTACAATGGAATGGTAGGCAACCTAACATTCAGCTATGGCCTAAAGAAAATGGTTAAGAAGTTTTTCAAGTACGACATGGCTACCTTCAAGGAAACCTTGGGAGACAAGGACAACATGGGCCAGCTGACAGGTGTTGAGACAGCATCTTATGGTGCAGACGATGCCTTCTGGGCTGTGAAAGTCTACAAATACCTGTTCGACTATATGATAAAAGGTAACCCTGCAGTGGTTAAGACGTTCTTCGAACAGGAGAACCCTATGGCGAGACACTATAGCCAGATGTGGTTGAATGGTTTAAAAGTAAATGGCCCAGCTATTCGAGAGCGGATAGAGATGGAGCGCGTTGCCATGGCTCAAATCCTGAGAGACCTTAAAACCTCAATTCGCAAAGCGTTGCCCTTCCCTACAGAACCTCACGAGAAGATGTTCGAGAAGATTAAGAACTACAAAGGCAAGGATGAAGATGCGTATTTACGTTACCGTAAAGGTATAGAAGACTTCGCTAACTCTCCTGACAGTGACGACGACTTTACCATGTGTAAACAGGTGAAGTCTTCTGTAACGAAAGCATGGGCTAAGGAGAAAGGTCTCCCTGAGCCTGCAGGCCTGAACCTAAATTACTATGTGACAATGCAAACCGTTTTGTACGACCTAATGGGCCTGCCTCTTCAATACAATCAAGGTAAACTAACGGCAGACAAAGACGCAAGAGCTAAACTCTTTGAAGAGTTCGGGGACAAGCCCGTCATAGAAAACTTAGGGATACTATCTGGTATCGTACAGCGCATGTCTCTGTTCCTCGCACCCTACACAGGTTTAACTGACCCTGAGACCAACACTATGCACCCTAGTATTAGCAGCAAACTGGCGACACGGAGACTAGCAGCTAGTTTCCCTAACCCTATGCAGCTGAGTAAAAGGGGAAAGAGTGCATACATTCGAGGGTTCTACCTGCCAGACACCAAGGATGATGTTATCATCTCACTAGACTGGAGTCAGGTGGAGCTTGTTCTGATAGGTGAATTCTCAGGAGACCCTGAGTTCGCAGAGTGCTACCAGAAGGTTCCTTACAGAGACCTACACGCAGTAGCCGCAGCTCCACTCGCAGCTAAGCTAAAGAACGACCCTTCGATAGACTTCGAAAGCTTTAAACTACTGCCAGACTACAAGGATTTGAGAAGCGAACTAGGTAAAGGTTCCAACTTTGAATACTGGTACTCTGGAGGTCTATGGGTATTGGGGGCCAAGTTAGGCTATGGGTTCGAAGATACTATAGAACTCTCTCAGAAATATGCAGAGAAATTCTCTGTGGCTGAGGCTTGGAGGAAGGACGTTCAGTGGAAGGCCATGCTACATGGTTATACAGAGCTTCCCGATAAGACGCGCCGCGTAAGGTATGAATCTACAGGGGCTTGGAAAGGTCACATGTTGAATTGGTTTGGAAGAGACCCTAGCCTAAGGGCTTTCGGGGAAATCATAACCAAGAAGATTCAAACTCGTTCAGGCAATCAGGCTGTTAACGCCCTCATTCAAGGCACATGTGCCACTCTGGCCAAGCTAAGCGCTGAGCGTATTGTTAAAGCCTGTGCAAAAGCAGGTGTGAGAGCTAGGTTCATGATGCCAATCCACGACGAACTAGTCTGGTCTGTCAACAAAGAGGACGTACATGAGTTCTTGCGTATAGCCAAAAGGTGTATGACTGAGCATCCTGACATCGTCAGTAAATTGGTGCTTGACTGCACCGCCTCAATAGGTAATACATTCAGACCTTATCATAAAGACGTAGCGCCCTACGGTCAGATTGAACTAGACGAGATGCCTGAAGAGTTCTGTATAACTTCTAAGAAGAACGGACAGGCAACCGAGGAAGAGATAGACGCAATCATGGAGTATCTTAATGCAGCTTAGATATAGAAAGAATGAAAAGACGCCGTAGAACTGTAAAGGCTAAGCCTAAGAACAAAGGCAAACAGTATGAGAATGAATTTTGTAAAGAGTTGGAAGACTTTTATAAGAAGAAAATATTTATACATCGGAACAAAGATACGGCGGACGCCTCTGGAAGAGCTGGAAAACTTGTAGTAGTAGCCGCCCAACCCTCAGACTATCTGGTGACCTTGAATGGTATAACAGCTTACGTAGAGGTGAAGGACTGCAACAACAAAACTTCCTTTCCCTTCGCCAACATTAGGGAGAGCCAGAGAAACGCTGCAAAGCAACAGGTGGCAGCGAAGGGGTTATACTTCTTCGTTATACACCACACAGGAACGTGGTACTGTATCCCTGCAGAAGTGATACACAACACCACAACAAGGAAGTCCCTTAAATGGGACGACATAAAAGATTACCAGTTAGCAAAACTGGTAGACATAAAAAGGTATTTTAAATGAGTAGAGATAAGAAATTTGACCTAACGGAGAGCAACACCCACGGAGGTATGACTGATGTCATGGTGGATATTGAAACAACAGGGTTGAATACAAAAGAGAACGCCATTGTTCAAATAGGTGCGCAAAAATTTAACATAGAGTCGGGTGCTCTCGGAGATAAGTTCATCATCAACGTTGCTATTTTGGAAGGTAGAACATGGATGGAAAGCACACGCGCGTGGTGGGATAGCCAAGATAAAGAAATCAGAGAGGGCGTCTTCGACAAACCTTACGCTGCTGACGTAGCTCTGAATGCCTTCGCCAACTGGTGCTTCCCTACTAACTCACTCAGATTCTGGGGTAAGGGTGGGCACTTTGACTATCCTTTCATCGAAGGGTACTTCTCAGAACTCAAGATACCTAACCCGTTCTTCTACAGAGTAGCCACAGACATGAATAGTTTTGTACGAGGCATGTATTACCCTCGGGCTATTCAAGAAGTCACCTACGATGATAGCGGAGACGCTCACAACGCTTTGGCTGATGCTGAGAACCAGTTGAAGTACCTGCAAGCACACATTGCTAACGTGAGGGCCAATGCTTAAACTTAGTAACGGTAAAACAATACACCCCATAGGCGACCCACATTTGGGTCGCCGTTTTATCACCAACGTGCCTCTAGCGGCGCGAGGGGTGAAGGAAGCACAACTAAAACGTGCCTACATTGACCACCTAAATGTGAAGGCAGACTTCATCCTTATGATGGGGGACTTGTTCGATAAGTTCGACGTGTCTAACGAGGTCATTTTGTTTGCCTTCCATGAGTTAGAGAAGGCGGCACACGCTAACTTCAAGACCACCTATATCTTCAACAAAGGAAACCATGACGAGTCCAGAGACATCTCAAAGAAGTCTTCTTACCAGTTGTTTTCTGAACTAGTGGAGAAGGCTGAGCTAACTAATGTTATAGTGGTTAATGACACCGTCATGGCTTACAAAGGCATAGGCGCAGTCCCTTGGTCTCCTTTCGAGACACCTACCCACATGGTAGAACAGCTGGTGGAG
>JALZVI010000317.1 GCA_023301015.1 Rickettsiales bacterium
GCTCATCGGGTGAATGAGGCGACGCAGGGTCTCACCTCTATCCCATATTCGCCTTTCCCAACCCTCTCTCTGCACTCATCATTCACCTATGTCTCACATTGAAGATTTCATCTCCCGTTGGTCAAAATCCGGCGGACACGAGCGCGGCTCTGCTCAGCCGTTTATGCTCGAACTCTGTGAGCTTCTGGGCGTCGAAAAGCCCCCTCCTCCCTCTGCCGATACTGCGCTGAATGACTACGCCTTCGAGCGCGCGATCCCTCGGCTGAAGCCAGATGGCTCCACGACGACAAACTTTCTCGATCTCTACAAAGCGGGCCACTTTGTTTTAGAAACCAAGCAGGGCGTCAACCCACGGCGGGATAAATCCGATCCCGATCAGCCGCTCCTTGCGAACCTCCCCGACACCCCGGCGCAAAAGCCAGCCAAGGGCCACGGCGTGCGCGGCACGAGTCAGTGGGACAAGGCGCTTGAGAAAGCCTATGAGCAGGCCCGCCGCTATATCCGGGACCTCCCTACGGCAGACCCCATCCCGCCGTTCTTGATTGTTTGTGATGTCGGCTACGTCTTCGAAATCTTTGCCGACTTCTCCGGCACTAGGGGAAACTACGCCCCCTTCCCCGTCGCCGGAAAACACCGCATCTACCTCGAGGATCTCCGTGATGAGAAGAAGCGCGCGCTCCTCAAGATCATCTTCAGCGACCCGCACTCGCTCGACCCCTCGAAGCATGCCGCAAAGGTCACCCGAGAAGTCGCCGCTGTCTTGGCGGAGCTCGCCAAGTCCCTTGAGCAGGACAAGCACGACCCGCAAGTCATCGCCCTCTTCCTCCAGCGCTGCCTCTTCACCCTCTTCGCCGAGGACGTCGGCCTGCTTCCTGAGAAATCATTTGAGAACCTCCTCGGCCGCCTGAAGAAAAACCACGCCTCTTTCCCCACCGTCATCACCGCACTTTGGAAGGAAATGGCGACCGGAACCGACTCCTCCTTGGTCATCCAGGGCGAGAGCTTCTACAAGATCCCTTACTTCAATGGCGGCCTCTTTGAGAATCCCTCCGCCCTCCCGCTCGATGGTCAACAAATTACCCTCCTCCTCCACGCCGCCACGAAGGATTGGTCGGACGTTGAGCCGGCCATCTTCGGAACCCTCCTTGAGCGCGCCCTCGATCCACGTGACCGCCACAAGCTCGGCGCTCACTACACGCCCCGCTCCTACGTCGACCGCCTCGTCACCCCCACCCTTCTCGATCCCCTCCGCGAGCAGTGGGACGCCGCTAAGACTGCCGCAGCCCTGCACCACGCCGAAGCAATCGTCGCGGAAAATGAGGCCGATGAACTCCGCTCCCAAGCCCTCCCGGAGAGCAAAGCAAAAGCCGCCACTCTCTCCAAAAAACTCAACACCGCTGAGAAAAAAGAGCGCGCCGAGCGACTCGCGGCCGTCAAGCCCATCACCGATTTCCATCACCTCCTCTGCCAGACCAAGGTGCTCGACCCCGCCTGCGGATCGGGGAACTTCCTCTACGTCGCGATGGCGCGCATGAAGGAACTCGAGGCCGAAGTGCTCGACCTCCTCTCCGAGATCGCGCCGAAGGAAACGATCACTGCCGAGATGGAAGGATTCAAAGTCCGCCCCGATCAATTCCTCGGCATTGAGGTGAACGAGCGCGCCACCGCCATCGCCCAGCTCGTCCTCTGGATCGGCTACTTCCAGTGGCATAAGAAGGCGACCGGAAAAGCCGACACCAACGATCGCCCGCTCCTCCCGAAGCAGAGCACGATCGAGAACCGCGACGCCGTGCTCGCCTACGACGAAAAAATCCCGCTAAAGAACGAGGACGGCACCTTCAAAACAATCTGGGACGGCCACAGCACCAAGCCCCACCCCGTCACCGGAAAAGAAGTCCCAGACGAAACGGCCCGCAAGCCGGTTTACGAATACACGAACCCCAAGCGCACCACCTGGCCCAAGGCCGATTTCATCGTCGGTAACCCACCCTTCCTCGGCACCTCCCGCATGAGAGATGGCCTCGGCGATGGCTACACTGAGGCCCTCCGCCTCGCCTTCAAAAAACACAAACCCGACTCCTGGGACTTCGTCATGTTCTGGTGGCATCACGCCGCCGAACTCGTGCAAGCTGGCAAAGCTCAGCAATTCGGCTTCATCACCACGAACTCGATTTCGATGATCTTTAATCGAAGATGCGTGGAAGCGTTCACGACGAAGGCAAAAGAGCCATTATCGTTAGTTTTTTCCATCCCTGACCATCCATGGATCGATTCTTTGGACGGGGCCGTAGTTAGAATCGCGATGACAGTTTGTTGTAACGAAAACACGCGTGGCCACTTGCAAATCATCACAAATGAAATTGAATGTGACGACGGTGAACACGAAGTCTCTTTGGATTCCCAAATCGGAATGATATCTCCAAAGCTAAAAATGGGGGTTTGCGTAGGCACTTCTTCACGCCTTGAAGCCAACAATGCCTTAAGCAACCGAGGAGTTCAGGTTATCGGATCAGGATTTCTTTTGACAAAAAACGAAACTGAATTCCTAGATCCTGACGAGAAACTCAGGAAAAAAAATCTAATCAGGAGTTACCGAAACGGGAGAGACATCGCCGCGAATCCACGAAATCTAAATGTTATTGATCTCTTTGGAATGCCTGAAAGCAAGGCTCAAACTGATACTCCCACGCTCTACCAACATCTACTGACTACAGTAAAACCAGCAAGGGATCAAAATAAGCGAGAATCCTATCGACGCCTCTGGTGGGTCCACGGCGAACCACGATCAGAAACCCGTCGACAACTAGACGGACTTTCGCGCTACATAGTAACTATCGAAACAAGTAAGCACCGCTTTTTTAGTTTTTTGAATCAGGAGATTCTTCCTGACAACAAACTAATCACAATTGCTCTAGATAAGGGGGAGCATTTCGGGATTCTCAGCAGCAATATTCACGTCCTTTGGGGACTATCCAATTCAGGAACATTAGGCGGCTACAAGGGCGATGTGGTTTACGCAAAGACCACCTGCTTCGAAACCTTCCCCTTCCCCGACCTCCCCGAAGGCGCGCTCAAGACCCGCATCCGCGACCTTGGCGAGCGGCTCGACTCCCACCGCAAAACCCAGCAAGCGGCCCACCCCGAGCTCACCCTCACAGGGATGTATAACGTGCTGGAGAAGCTCCGGAAGGAAGAGCCGCTGACGGACAAGGATAAGGTGATTCATGATCAGGGGCTCGTGACGCTCCTGAAGCAGATTCACGATGATCTGGATGTGGCGGTCTGTGAGGCTTATCAGTGGCATGACCGTCCCGGTCATGATCCCCTCAACCAAGCCCCCCTTCAAACGAACACGACCGGGACGGATCGTGCCACGATCCCCATCGCCGATCGCCTCGCGCGCGGGGACGAAGAACTCGAACAAGCGATCCTGCAATTCCTAGTAGACCTCAACCACGAGCGCGCGGCTGAAGAAGCCCGCGGCAAAATCCGCTACCTCCGCCCCGAGTTTCAAGATCCCGATTACGGCAAGGAAGTCGCCAAGAAGCAGCAGGACAAACTCGGCCTGAAAGCCGACGAAAAAACCGTCCCCGTCATCGCCGAGAAACTCCCCTGGCCCAAGCCCACCGTCGATCGCGTGGGCTCGCTCAAGACGCTCCTCCAAACTCTCCCACCCGATCCCGAGATCCTCTCCCCCGCGCTCAAGGGAAGTAACACCGCGAAACGACGCGAGGAGATTCAGGATCTTCTTGATGCGCTCGAATCGCTTGGGCAGCTGTGAGTAAGGAGAGTGGGTCGCTCTTGCTCCCTATTCCTTTACTCTGCCAGAAGGTCTTTGCGATAGCCTGCGAGTTCCACGCGGCGCTCATCGCTGACTTGCGGGTATTCGAGGTCGAGCTTCTTCATTTCATCTAGGACGATTTGGGCG
>JALZVI010000318.1 GCA_023301015.1 Rickettsiales bacterium
GGTGTAGTCAAATGGATACATATATTGGAGCTAAAAAATAAAAAAACGTCGACGACAAGACTCGAACTTGCGCGTGAAATCACAATGGGTTTCTAATCCATCTCCTTAACCACTCGGACACGTCGACAATTGATATAATTCTAAACTAGAATAAGGCTTATATGATGAATTATTTAATTTCATAAAAGTGCAGCATCACTGATACTGCACTTTTGTTATAATATAGGTTACAATGAAGAAAAATGCAACATCAAAATGTCAAGGAGGTTCCAGGTGATACCAATTAAAAAAACAAAAAAAATATTTTTAAATACAACAATTCTCTATGTAAAAATTTTTAGACGGAATGGGATCATCACTAACTCCATTCTCACATAATTTCTCAACAATAGGTATCTCAGAACATTTAATAATTTCCTCATGTTCAACTCCTATGGTATAATTTAAAATTAAAAGCGAAATAATTAGTTTGAAAAAGTTCATTGAAAATATATTTTAAATTATAAACTGAACATCCCATGTATAATATTTGAAAATGTGAACTAAACACTTTTTCGAATGGTACACACATGAAACAATACACAATCTTTTCAATCCTATCCGGAAATATAAGAGATAAAATATAAACAAACACATAACATAAACATGGCACCTACTCAGAATGTTACTCTTTATGTAGAAAGGATGGACCCTGTCAGCAAAGTTGTTGTTGACTATATGTGGGAGCACTCGGGATGCAAAGTGGAAACACATTATCTTGATGATATCTCTAAGATTGAGGTGACCAAGAAAACTGGTGTATCTAAATTCCCACAGATTATTGTGGGTAACAAATACTTTGGAGGAGTTGAGTGTATGAATAAGTTCCCCCTTGATGTGACCGAATACAGACTCATGGAGATCAATGGTACGATTGACGAACCAATGTGTAAAGAAGAAAACGAATTTGATAGGTTGATACTATTCAACGGGAAATCTGAACACGAATGGGCTGATATGTATACACTTTATAAGAAAGAGATTGCCAGCTTCTGGGTGGTAGAAGAAATGGATCTAGTCGACGACCTCACACACTGGGCCAAACTTAAAGAAGAAGAAAAACATTTTATTACAATGGTTTTGGCATTTTTTGCCAGCCTAGACCAGCTTGTTATGGAAAACGTCAGTATTAATTTTGGACAAGAGATTGCAGTACCTCAAGTTCGTAGTCATTTTGCCGCACAAGAGTGTATGGAGAGCATTCATGGAGAGGCATATGCTCTGTTGATCCAGACATACATCAAAGACAAGAAGGAACAGAGTCGTGTATTGAGATCTGTTCAGAGCATGCCTATTATAGAAAAGAAGGCTAGGTCTGTTACAAAGTGGATGGACGCTGAAAAGGTTTCACTTGCAGAAAGACTCATCGGATTTACATGCCTGGAAGGTGTTCAATTCTCTGGTGCGTTTTGTGCTATTTTCTGGTTCAAGAAGAGGGGACTCCTACCAGGGCTGTGCTTTTCTAATGCACTTATCTCAAGGGACGAAGGACTTCACGCAGAAGCAAGTGTGATGATTTACAATAAATTAGAAACTAGATTACCAGAAGAAAGAGTACACGAGATATTTAAGGAGTCTGTTGATATGGAGAAAGAGTTCATTTGTGAATCTCTTCCTGTTTCACTACTAGGAATTAATTCTGATTCAATGGCAAGTTATATCGAATATGTAGCAGACTTCTGGCTCAAGAAGCTAAAGTATGATCCTCTTTATGATACAAAGAACCCATTCGAGTGGATGGAGATGCAGGGATTACAAGGACAAAGTAACTTCTTTGAGTTGCGTGTTTCAGAATACAGTAAGGCAAATGTTATGGTCGACCCTAAGGACCAGGAATTTTCTCTGGAGGCCGACTTCTAATTATATATAGAAATAATGTATGTATTAATCAATAAAGAAATAATGAAGATCGTCATAATCACTCTTCTAGTAATCCTCTCTATTATCGGGTCTATCGTGGCATATGCTCTCCAGACAAATTTCACCAAGGATGGTGTAAGCATTCCTAATTGGTTCATATGGTTTGCAGACAATTTTGGAGGTGTTAAAAACTTACCAAAAGCAGACCAAAACAATAGACTACGAAAATCTCTATTGGTCCAGCACTACAAAAAGATACAATGAAAAAATAAGTCCATGACGAGATTCGAACTCGCGACCTCAAGTTTCGTAGACTTGCACTCTTCCACTGAGTTACACGGACAAAGCTCCCACTCGGATTTGAACCAAGGACCTACAGCGTACTAAGCTGTCGCTCTACCAACTGAGCTATAAGAGCAACTTGTAATAATGATGACAATTTTAATCTTTATAATGTGTATAATTTAATAAACATGGAAAATCATGGTAATATAGTATTTGCACCACGTAAAACTGGTTCGTACTCTATAGTCAAATCGTGGAGTAAAGTTTCAACACCTGTATTACACACACATGATTTACTATATTTTGTTGTAGTAGACAAGAAAAAATCACAATTTTATGAATTTCTTATGACAAATTTCCCCAAATTTGTTTCATTTTACTCTGAAGACGGTGAAACTGTACACTACAGTATAATAGTCAAAAATAAAAACATTAGAAATCAAATACTAGGATTTTTCCAGTCTTATTCCATTGTAACAAGTATCAGAGATCCATTAACAAGAAGGATATCTCAACTACTACAATCTTTGACAGTAGAACAGATAAACGCTGTAATGGATGGTACACATCCCACATGGAAAAGGTTGGAACTCAAAACCCCTAAAATCTCAGAAATATGTGAAATATATAGGAAAACCGTAGCATCTAGGAAGTGGGGTTGTTCGGTAACAAAAGATGCGATGGAACAAATCAACAAAGATAAGAAACTACTATCTATACAATCAGTATGTAGACTTTTCCATAAACATTTCGTAGCCTATAATTCACTAGAATTTACTGAGTTTTTCGGGTTCATGCAGGGTTTCGTTGATCCTGATTTTGATTTTGAAAAAATAAGATCAAATGGGTACGATTTCCAGGAATACAACATACTGGGTAAAAATACAAAACATATGATCGTAAAACTTGAAGATTTATCTAAAAATTCTGTTACAGATGTACTGAAAGAATTCACAGGTATAAATAATATGGGGAGAGAGCACAACTCAGTAGATTCTCACCATTTGATAGCTGCAAATCTTAAAGAAGTAAAAAGTGGCATCATTGATAAGTTTAAATCAGTAGAGTTCAATAAAAATGATTCATTGGAGGGTCAATTATCAGCTGGGTTTGGCTACTAAACATTTAAATGAATACAATTACAAATGAAACATAAATTTGTACCCATTTGGGGTCTATCAGATTCAAAATGGGAACCACTGGCGTACATAGGACCAGTAAAGAATCTTAAACCAGTAAGTAGAAAAAAATTAAATTCCATTGATAGGCAGTCAATAATAATTAAACAAAAATATAAATGTAACATGTGTGATGAAAAAATAAAATTATATCCATTTGCAAATTGTGATGCTGACCATATTATACCAATATCATTGGGAGGTCTCACTGTACAGAACAATATGCAATTGTTATGCGTACAACATCATAGAGGGAAAACAGCCCTTGAAAATAAGGGCACATTCAAATATTTTGAAGTTAACATAACCACAGATTCTGATGATGTTTATATATTCAATACTGATATTTCACCTGAAAAATATCAGATACCAGTAGACATTAAATCCCCATTAGATGCAATAAATCAAGAATGTAATTTATCCCTTTTAAGATATGAAAATATCAAAAAGGATTATAATGATCTCACAGAATGTGAAATTGATGCATTTAAATTTATTAAATCATTTTCTTACAAACCATAAAATTAAACAAATAAAACTATATATACGACACAATGTTCCTGAAAATACCTTCGTCAGAGTCTAGAACTCCTAGAAGGTTTTTATAACTCAATCCAGTATCATTATTGGAATTTATGAATTCCCCTACCATACCAATACAATCATTTGTATCGGTCATACTATCTCTCCTCCTTTTCATTGTAATAATATACTTTCTATTATCCCATAGATCGG
>JALZVI010000319.1 GCA_023301015.1 Rickettsiales bacterium
CTCTGCAAGTGGAATTTTTATCAAGGTATATTCAGATCGAACTAGTAAGTCGTTTTGCTGCTTAGAGTGCTTACTTTTTAAAAATTCGGAATAATCTCTCCCTTTTTCGCAGGCCATTTGAAAACGATTAAATTCAATTGGCTTTAACAAATAATCTAGGGCATTGACTTTAAAACCGTCTACTGCATATTGACTATAAGCCGTAGTAAAAACCACCATTATTTCTTGTTGTAAATTTTGATAGAAATTGATGCCATTGATATCGGGCATGTTGATATCTAAAAAAATTAAGTCAACAGGAAAGTTATGGAGATATCTTGCGGCCTTTGACGGTTGCGTAAAGGTATGCGCTAAATTAATAAAAGGTATTTTTTCACAATGCGCTGTGATAATCTCCAAGGCGATCGGTTCATCATCTAATGCAATACATGTTAACATTTAAGCAAATATTTTAAGGTGAACTTGATACTGCTTTCCCGCATCTTTGATAGTCAAATTATAGCGATCACCATAAATCAAGGCTAATCTATTTTTGACATTCTTTATGCCTATATGATTAGATTCTGCTATGCGCACTTTGTCGGGCAATATATCATTTTCTACTCTGAAATCTAGTTCTTTCTCCTTAACTGTAAGAGTAATATTAATGCTTGTTTCTTCTTCATTACTAACACCATATTTGAAAGCATTTTCTATAAATGGTATAAAAAGCATAGGAGAAATTTGCCAGGTATTCGGATTACCTGTTACTTTAAATTCGACGAGTGTTTTATCGGTCAATCTTAATTTTTGCAACGAAAGGTAATTCTTTAAATAAGCTATTTCCTTTTCTAAAGATACGCTTGACACATTCGCTTCGTTCAAAGAATAGCGCATCAAATCGGATAATTTAGCAATACTATTGGCAGTTTGTTCTGATTTAATAATTGCTTGACCATAAATATTATTCAGCACATTAAATAAAAAGTGTGGATTAATTTGCGCTCTTAATAAGGCTAATTCTGCCTTAGATTTTTCTGTTTCTATGGATTTAATCCGTGCATTAAATCGCATAGCTGATGAAACGATTAACACGATAATATAGCGGGGTAGTGTAGCTTTCAATAATTCGTTAAAAGTCCCACCATTTGGATTACAGTTCATCGAAAACACCCTTAGATACATAACAAATAAAACAAGAGAGACCAATATAAAACCGATAAGCACCACTATAAAAGCAAACTTTTTTTGTTTAAAATAATATTGAGGTATCGCAAAATAATAGTTGAAATAGTACAAACCGACTGCTAGCCCACTTAAGATTGAATAATTAAAAATAAAACAATTATTAGTGGCATACCTTTCTATTAAGGCAGGCATCGTCACTACGGGCAGGATTAGAAAAATCAGCCATCCGATAAGGTGCCATCCAATATTTATAGCCTTTTCGTTCATATATTAGCAAAAATACTTTTTCTTTGGAATTTTAAGACATTTTATCGGTGTAGGAGGGTGTTTTATCGGAGTTTGGAGGTTTGGTTTATATTTTTATTATTTTCCCTCTTTAAAGTTAATGAAGAATAACTAAGGCAATTTAAATTGAGTGTAAAACAAAGCTGGGGCAGCCAATTAGCTTGAAATACCCAACTTTGTTTTATATTCTATTAACATTAGGTACAAAAATCAACATCCCTCACGACCTATTTAGATCCGTGTCATCTGTGTGGCTACGAAGTAGCTCCGTGTTGAATTATGTCTAGCTAGGCTCTATTCAACACGGATGACACGGATGACACAGGTTTTTGTAGGTCGTGAGCGACGTTGACTTTTATTAAAATGAGTGGGTTGCCCCAACTTTGTTTTACACTCATTTAAATTAATACAAAATGAATAATACAACCACAAGGATTCCTTTTTTATTAAAGGCCTTCTACAATTTAGTTAAGCACTATTTAATAATAAATTTGCCATTTAGAAGAGATTATTTACCTTGTCTCTTAGACATTTAGAAGCACAATTATTAAAAACAGAAACGACTTAAAGAATATATGCGAATACTCAAACCAACAACATTCCTCCTATCTCTAATAATCCTACTATTTACCGCCTGCCAAAGCGATACCACCACTATTCAAACAAAAGAAGGATCCATTGAAATATCTTCGGAGGAGCTACTAAAGATCATGGGAGAAACCTACCTATATGGTTATCCGCTAGTACTAATGGACCTTACACAGCGAAGAGCTACGAATATAGAACAACCACATCCAGTAGTACCGAGTGCACCGATAAACCAACTAGGACATTATAGAAAATTTCCAGACCATACAAGCAAAGGCGTTGTCAAACCGAATGTAGATACCTACTATTCTTCTGCTTGGTTGGACTTGAGTACAGAGCCAGTCGTCTTGTCGATGCCTGCCACGGAACGGTATTATTTATTGCAGATGATGGATGCCTATACCAACGTTTTTGCAGCACCTGGGACTCGGACAACAGGTACTGGAGCGCAGCAATTTTTAATCGCTGGTCCCAATTGGGTAGGAGCACTTCCGGAAGGATTAGAATTGATAAAATCACCTACTAATCTCGTATGGGTGCTAGGTAGGATACAAGTCAATAGTATAGTTGATGGGGCAACCACCGTAAAAGCTATTCAAGATGATATGCGCTTAGTTCCGCTTAGTGCATATGGCAATGAAGCGTATATAGCACCATTAGGAACAGTAAAAGCAGAAAATAATATCGGGGTTCCTGCGGAAGCAATTCGAGATATAGATGTACCCACTTTTTTCAATAAAATGGCAGAAATGATGGTCAAGAATCCCCCTAAGATTGCTGATTCTAGTATGGTCAAAAAGATGGCAAAAATAGGATTGGTTGCTGGAGAGCCATTCGAATTAAGTGCAGACAATTTTATTTTAAAAACAAAATTAAAAGTCTTGCC
>JALZVI010000320.1 GCA_023301015.1 Rickettsiales bacterium
TCGGCGAGCAATAGCAGAACTAATGACGCTGATAATACGAAACTGCTGCCGATTATTGCTTCCTGCAGCTCGGGCGCTTTCTTTTCAACTAGCCTAAAAAACAAACCGCCAAGCAGAGCAAAACCTAGGGCGGACAATTGAACTATATATCCGCTTGGCTCATGCAAAAACGTGCTGGCAACCACCAGCCCCAAGCCTGCGATTTGGGCAATGGCTAGGTCGATGAATATTATCCCACGTTTCAGCACTTCCAAGCCTAATGGCGCATGGGTGAGCGCAACCATTAGCCCCGCTGCAAGTGCTGGTAATATAATTTCAAAAAGCTCGCTAGTTAGCATTCTTTAGCATCCTTATGGTTTCGTCAAACAGCCCGAACAAATCATCCGCCTCACCTAATGTATAAGGCAAAACCAGTTCGGGAATATCAGTTTTTTCGTTCAACCATTCAGCAGCATTATCGGGGGAATATGGCGTGCGAATTATGGCCATAATCTCATTGCTCCGAGCCACCTGCAAAACCTTTTGCAAATGAGATGACGAAGGTGCAACACCAGGTTTCTCTTCCAATGTTTCAATCAAATTCAGCCCCAGCCAGTCGGCTAAATACACCCAGCTTCTGTGATGAGTTATGATGTTTGCACCCTTAAGCCCCGCCGCTTCCAGCTCCCATTTTTTGGTAGCTACCTGCCATTTGGCTGCGAATTGAGCAAGCTGAGATTTATAATAATCTGCATTGCCAGAATCAAGTTCGACTAACCTAGAGGACAGCTCCGCCGCTACCTTCAAAATATTATACGGATTCAAATGAACATGCGGGTTTCCATCGGGATGAACGTCGCCCATGCTGCGGTCAAGCTTGACTGGCTTCTCCAGAACATCAACATATTCTGCTGCCATTAAATAACCAACTTCGCCATGCTGCATTTTTGCATTTGCAGCTTTTTGCAACAAAATTGGCAACCAACCAACTTCCAAATCTGCGCCTGAGCAAACCACCAAATCTGCATGACGCATCTTTGCAATTAAGCTTGGCTTGGCTCTGATATGATGCGGGTCTTGCTTGGCGTGGGTTGCTGAATATGCCTCAACCTTCTCGCCACCAACTTCCTCCGCCAGCGCTTTCCATTCTGGCTCACAAGCAAACACTTTCACTTCAGCAACGGCTGGGGCTGCTGTTAGCAACCCCAAACCGATAGTTATTATTGATAATAATCTCATGCAAAACACCTAGTATTTATGAGCGCCATGAGCACCCAATGACATTATATATTGAACTAAGAACTGATTATCATTCTGCCCGTCAGAAAGCTCTTCATTGTTATACTGCAAGCGCACTCGGCTGAACTCAGAATTTGTCCAGTCTAGCATTGCTGAGTATGCAATTGGGTCGTGCCCTTCCGCATCCAAATCAGTGCCTGCCAAGCCAGCAGGAGCATTAGAGGATAATAGCTGACTCACACGTCCACCAACGCGCCACTCTGGATCAAACTTATATACAGCTTGTCCATACCAACCGCTTGTTGAATCGTCATAAGCAACGCCACCTGCGCCAACGTCATATTCACCATCTTCGTCACGATAGAAATACTCACCTTGCAAGATAACTTCTTGCTCAGCGTTGTTTCCTGTTGGTGCATAAATCAAACGTGCATCGGCAATATAGAGATCAGTATCACCAGAGAAAGTGATTGTGTCCTCATTCGTCGCACGCTCGCCAGCCTCGCCTTGGAGGGTGGATAGGCCAACGCGCCAGCTTGTGTCTTGCCCAACATCGCCGCCAACGCGCGCATAAGCTGACCAAGCGTTGATGCCTTCACCGTCAGACTCACCAAATGGGCCATCGCTGCCATTAAACAAACCACCACCAATTTCAGAATAAACATCCTCAGTTGGTAGAACGTATGAAAGCTCGAGGCCATCGTCATTATACGCCTTATTCAAGAATGCGCGATAAGGCAATGGACGGTCTGCGAAGTCATCAGTATGTGCATGATGCTCGTTCAGATATCCCAATGTCCAAAATGCACGACCAGCTTTTAGCGATGCACCTTGCGGTAAACCTGCGCCAGCCAAAGTTTTGACATACGCCTCTTCCAGCTCAACTTCGATGCCATCTTCGTCAACTAAAGCTGCGGTTACGCTGCCATAAAACACGTCATCAACATTAGCTGAAAAGTTTAGCTCAGTTTCGCCCAAGCCAAAGCCTTCATCGCCACGCTCGCCTTCTTCACCAACGCCAAAGCCAGCAAATTCTGACGAGTTGTTTGAGAAAGATCCATACTGACCATTCAAAATCACGCCAATTGATGGGTTGAACTCATTACCAAGAATCCTCCGTTCAGATGAAGCAGGAAGCTCTTTGCCGCCAGATGCAGTTTCCAGCTGGCTAACCTTCGCATTTTCCAGTTTAGATATTTTAGTTTCGAGTGAGTCTATCTTGTTTTCATAGAGATTTTTCATTGCCTGAACTTCCGCTCTTAGAGCATCAAGATCAGTATTATCAGCAGCATTTGCACCATTGCTAAACGCTACCAACGCCACAGCCGTAGTGGCTGCCAGAGTTAGTTTTTTCATTATAGTTTCCTAATTTATTGAATTAAAGTTGTTCTCGCACGCAAGCAGGCGAGCACCAATAGGCGCAAGCTTGAACAGCGTTTGAGCTTAAAATATAAGTTTAGGAAATTTGTGGTGGAGCGCGCGCAAGACTGGATGATAACAGCTCAAACACGCGGTTAGCGTCATCAACAGAAGAAAAACTGAATAATTGAACATTAAGCTCATGAAAAACCGCAACTTCACCAGCAGCGCTATCAAAACTTTGCGAAGCACTAAAATATGCCTCAATCTGGCACGGGTTATTCCCATGCTCATGATGCTCAAAGCCATGCTCCGCCATATGCACAAATGAACCCATCTGCACAGCGAGAAATATAACGGCTAAAAATATGCTAAGTTGTTTTTTCATGACTGTAATTAAATCCGACTATGAGAATTGTAGCACAGTTGTCAAGTTAGTTTTTCTGACATGAAATCCTTAAAGCTGTGTACCAACCTAAGCAAGCAGCTCTTGTGGGGTAATCACGCCGTCATAAAGCGCGCGTCCAACGACAACACCTTCCAGCTTGCCTGATTCCTTGAGTGCGTTGATGTCATCCATTTTTGAAACACCACCAGATGCTATAACAGGAATGCTCACTGACTCTGCCAACTTCAAAGTTTCCTCAACATTTGGCCCTTCCATCAAGCCGTCACGGGCGATGTCGGTATAAATTATCGCAGCGATGCCGATATCTTCAAAGCTCTTGGCTAGGTCTGTCGCTGTGGTTTCTGATGTTTGCACCCAACCATGCGTGGCTACCATTCCTTCGCGCGCATCAATTCCCAGCGCAATTTTACCTGGATGAGATTTGCATAATTCGCGCACAATTTCTGGTTTTTCCAGCGCTACAGTCCCAAGAATCACGCGGCTAACACCAGCTTCAATCCACGCTTCTGCTGTTTTAATATCACGCACACCGCCGCCAAGCTGAACTGGCACTTGCACTTCACGGATAATTTTTTGCACTGAATATATATTCTTCGGCTTGCCTTCAATAGCGCCGTTCAAATCCACAACATGAATCCAGTTAAAGCCTGAATCTGCCCATTTCTTGGCTTGCTCTGCGGGGCTATTGGAAAACACAGTTTCCTCGTCCATTTTGCCTTGCAGCAAACGCACGCAGTTACCGTCTTTTAGATCAATCGCTGGGTATATATTCATGGCTAAGTTCTCGTCCCTAGGTTCGTTTTTATCAATCTCATTAGATATTATAATACTTACCTAGTAAAGGAAATCTTAAACTACAGATCTTTGTAGTAGTAAAGCCCGCCGACAAACTGGCCGTTCACCATTTCATATTTGTCCAACTCACCCCATTTGCTAAACCCATGAGATTCATAGATTTTTGCTGCGGCATCTTGAGTGGCTCGCACTTCTAGCTTCATAACTGTTAGCTCAGATTGACGCGCCTCTTCTTCAGCGGCCTCAAGGAGCATTTTCGCCAAACCGTGACCACGCGCCCAAGGAGCGATGAAATGCTCGCGAACACTACATGCAAAACTTTGCGATTGATGGTTTTTCGAAGGCTTCACTAGCTGGATAGAACCCGCGATCACCCCATCAATACGGCCAACAATCACCGCACGATCAGGCACCAACATCAGGCCTTTCCAATATTTCTCGACGCGCTCACGTTCTGGTGCTTTTAACCAACCAAAGCCGATTGAAAAACCCAAGCCGCCATCTTCAATTGTCTTCTCCATGGCATCGCACAAATCGCTCAGGTCATTGCCCTGCAAACCTTCCAAAAGCTCAACCTTAATCTCTGCTTCAAATTTCTGTGCTGCCTTAGCCATGCTCATCTCCAGTTTTTTAACTACAAGCTCAAGAAGTTATTGATGAGTTGCAGACCTGCTTTTTGACTCTTCTCTGGGTGAAATTGTACACCAAACACGTTGTCTTTTGCAACAAAAGCTTTTATTGCACCGCAATATTCACTTGTCGCAACCACATATTTCTCATCACACTCAAACTTATAAGAGTGAACATAATACACGTCTTCAGCCAAATTTGCAACCATTTTCTCAACTTTTGGTTGCACGGAAATTAATTTCTGCGCGGGCTGTAGATCCAGCGAGTTCCAGCCCATATGCGGGACAGGCAAGCCGTCGCGCGGCTCAATCGCCACCACTTCGCCGCCAAGCCAACCCAAACCAGCATGTTCGCCATGCTCATAGCCCACATCCGCCAGAAGCTGCATGCCAACGCAAATGCCTAGGAATGGCTTTTTCGCACCCAAAACCTGAGCCTCAAGCTCTTCCACCATACCGTCCAGCGCACGCAAACCAGCCGCACAATCGCCGAACGCACCCACACCAGGGAGGACAATGTGCGAAGCCGCGACCAGATCAGCAGGATCGCTGCTCACCAAAACTTCCGCGCCCAAAACATGCTCAAAAGCCTTAGCCACCGAGCGCAAATTCCCCGAGCCATAATCTATGATAATTGGTTTTTTCATGGGCGGATAATAGAGCATA
>JALZVI010000321.1 GCA_023301015.1 Rickettsiales bacterium
TTGGATTGCAATAAAAGGCACTATACCTCTGTACAAGTGTTGTGTAGTTATCTCTGGTGGTGCAACACCTTTTAAATAAAAAAGAGAAAAACCAAATGGTGGCGTTAAGAATGATGTCTGAAGATTGATAGCCATTAGTATGCCTACCCATAACATATCTACTTCGTAAATGTCAAATATTGGCGTTACAACAGGAATGAAAATGAAAATAATTTCAATAAAGTCAATAAAGAATCCACATATGAAAACGACAACCATTACAATGGTTAAAAACGCCATAGCAGACAGGTCCGCAGATTGAATCAAATGAATCAAATATTCATCCCCACCCAAGGTTCTAAAAACAAGTGTAAAAGTTGTGGCACCCAGTAGTATCCAAAACACCATTGCTGTCAAGGCCATCGTCTGACGCATAACTGCTTTTAGTATTTCTATATTAAACTTACCTTCTAGTATAGTAAGTAAGGTTGCTCCGACGGCACCTACGGCCGCAGCTTCTGTAGGCGAGGCAATGCCAAAAAAAATACTGCCTAACACTGCTATTATTAAGGTGAATGGCAAAAAGAAAGCTTTAAATACACGACCAGCAAATCCTTCACCTCTCATTGCACTGATTTCCTCTGCAGGCATTGCAGGTGCCCAATCTGGTTTTATTCTACTTATGATTAGGATGTACAAGATATATGCGATTACTAAAATGAAACCAGGTAAAAATGCAGCTTTGAACATCGTACCGACATCGACTTGAGCTGCACCTCTAGTTGTTGCATTTATTTGTTCCGCCAAAAGAATCAGTACAACCGATGGTGGTATAATTTGTCCTAAGGTTCCCGAAGAACATATCACACCGGTAGCCAGTTCTGGCTTATATCCTCTTTTAAGCATAACCGGAAGGCTGATAACTCCCATAGTAACTACTGTCGCACCAACGATACCTGTAGAAGCTGCTAATAAAGCACCTACAATCACAACCGAAATGGCTAAGCCACCTCGCATAGAGCCAAAAAGATTGGCCATCGTCTCAAGAAGACTTTCCGCTAAACCTGACTTTTCTAACATGATGCCCATATAAATAAATAGGGGTACTGCCATCAACATAAAATTGTTGATGGTACCCATAAATCTATTGGGTAATAGGTTCATGTCTTTAAAGCTAATCACATCTGGCGCTAACACCATTAGGACTAAAGCAAACAGCGTAGAAACACCAGCAAGGGTGAAGGCAACTGGATAGCCTTTGAGTATCAAGAAGAATATGATCAAAAATAATACTACAGCTAAAGCTCCCATGTACTGTCTGATTTAGGTATTTCAATAATACTTTGTTCCTCTTCTTCTTTGTATGTATAATGAAGTGTACCTCTGATAATAGCTATTGCTTTTATGATTGATGATATCGCTTGAATAAGTAGAAGAACAAACCCCATCAAGAGGATAAACTTTAATATATACACTGCTGGTAAGCCGCTGGGCTGATCAGAAACTTCACCCCTTAGGAATGAGGTCTTGGCATATTTAAAGCAAACAATAATCGAAACGATGCACCAAGGCATAAGAAATAACAAACCACCTAATAGATTGACCCAAGCTTTTCTTTTGTCGTTCCATTTTGCATAGAATAAATCTACTCTTACATGATTCTCATTTTTAAAAGCGTAACCAGATGCCATTAGAAATGAAATAGCAAAAAAGTAAGTAGTTAATTCACTAGCTTTCTGTGAAAATAAACCGAAGCCATAACGCATGACGACAAGCCCAAAAATTATCCAGACCATAATGGAGGTAGACCAGGAAAATATCCTGCCTACCCACTCATTTATATTATCTAAAGGGTGGTGTATTAATTTTTTCATCTATCCAGGTTTAGCCTTACTACATGAAGAAATGCACTTGCAATCTTATTTGTTGTTGGTTCGTAATATCGTTCTGAACTATGTTGTGATATTCGCCTGTAATTTTGAGATTATGTCCAGACACAAAATAGGTAGCTCCTAAATTAAGCGTAGTTCCATCTCCTGCAGAGTCATAACTCCTTGATTGGTATGATACATATGGCATAAGCTTCTTTCCAGGGAGTAAATATCCCACCTCTGCAAAGATCACTGATCCAGTTGCCGCTCTTACAACAGAGTTGTTATCAGCATTGGGGCCAAAGTCAAAATTGTAATAAGCCAAATAAGCACTTAGCATACCATTAGCACCTTTTTCTCCGAATGGTTTTTCCATAAACACATCTGCTGCTAAATGACTTGTGTTGAAGTATTCTACAGAGCCATCTACATTAGATGCAATAGACGAGTTGCCAAAATTGTAGAACCCAACACCAAGATTTAGTATTTTTTTATTACCTAGATATGTACCAGTATAAAATGGTAAGGCATTTCCCTCAGTCTCCCAAAAAGAATAGGAGAAATAACCTTCAAATATATAATTGCCACCTTCAGGAAGAGTCCAAGCACCAAAGCTTGCAACACCCGTACTATCAGAAGGTGTTTCTGACAAGCCACCTCCAGTTCTTGGGCTAGAAATTGCAACTCTATAATTAATTTTTTTGGCAAATGTCCCTTTCAAATAAAGGCCTAGCTTCCTAGCAAATTGATTAGTCTGAGCAATATCATGCCAGTGTACAAAAGGTCTAGTCGCATCTAGTGTAAATTTGTTGATAGTACTCTGATTAGATGCTCTACTCAACCCTTGCCAGTAATGTAGGCCGTAACCAACGGTGATTGCATTACTAAACTTATATTCCACATGGGCATCGTGTAGGAACATCTGAGGTGCACTACTGCCACCACCTAATCCGTCTAGGTTATTAGTAGTGAGACTGTTTAGTCCCCACTGCATGAAAAGCTGAAATTTAGGATTGAACTTGGTTAAGAATGCAAATCGAGATCTTCTAATTGATGGTTTAATGCTGCTGTCAGCATCTTCTCTAAGATCAGAAGTTGCCCAATATTGCTGCCAAGTTAAAAATCGAATAAAAGCAGAACCATCTTCACTAAGATTCAGCTTTATTGGCTTATAAGGGTAGTCCTTGGAAGATTCTGAGCTCTGGGCTTGCATTACAACTGAGCAAAAAGTCAGTATTAGAGCGCTTATTAAGGGTTTTAATGTCATAGTAGTATAATTGTATATTTAAATATTTCAATATACAATTATACACTATAATTTCAACATTTCTCTATTTCGCAGATTTTTTATTTGAAATGACGAAGTAATGAAGAATTAAAAGAATTTGTTATTCTTTATTAAGTGTCTGCCGGAAAGAATATTCTTAATATTTTTGGAATGATATCACTATCAATGCTATAGAACATTTTATTAGCTTTTTTCT
>JALZVI010000322.1 GCA_023301015.1 Rickettsiales bacterium
GATAGCCTTCTTGCCTGAATCTCGATATCTCGAAAATCATCACCGCGGGTAACAATTCTATTTCTGAACAAGTCAGCAAAAATTTCTTTCTGCAGCTCTAATTTATTTCTTTCACTTAGTTCCATACCTTAATTTATACCAGAAACTAATTAACATTTCGTAAAACAAAGGATGGAGAATTATCAGAGCGATATGATGCAAGCCGCCATGGATTTTGCTGGCAAAATTCTCAATTAAAAATCGTAGGTTTGTTTTTAAAGGGGAAATGGTCGGAGAGATAGGATTCGAACCTACGACCCTCTGGTCCCAAACCAGATGCGCTACCAGGCTGCGCTACTCTCCGACACTCCAGCATATTCGAGCTAGGATGCATGGTTTATATTAATTTCCAGATGATTTCAAGGAATATTTACTAGCCTCTATAAAAAGCTCCAGCTCGCGGCCTTCCTTCGACGAGATCAACCTTCCAACATCTTCAAATTCGACTGGTACGCTGAGTTATAGCGCTCTATGTAGCGGGCTATTGGGTCAATTTCCAGATTCACCTTGTCACCAATTTGCAAATCACCAAGCGTGGTTTGCTTCTGCGTGTGTGGGATGATGTTCACATCAAAGCTGTCACCAGAGACATTATTCACCGTCAGTGATGCCCCGTTAAGCGTCACTGATCCTTTACGGGCGATGAATTGCGCCAGCCCCACAGGAATTTCGAATTCTAGTACCAGCGAATCCTTTACGCGTTGATAGCTGAGCACCTTTGAGACTCCGTCAACATGTCCTGTCACAAAATGCCCCCCAAGCTCATCACCCACCTTCAGCGCGCGTTCGAGGTTGATTTTTGTGCCGATTCTCCAGTCTTTTAAGTTGGTTTTGGAAAGAGTCTCGTCGGAAACTTGCGCCGTAAACCAGTCATTCCCGTCGCTCCAGCCCTTTTCCAGCACCGTCAAGCAAACGCCCGCGCATGAAACGGAAGCGCCAGTCGCCAAATTCGTAATATCCTGATTAGTAGAAATCCGCGCCAGCATATCGCCATTGCGCGCAACTCCAATAACATAACCAACATCTGTAACAATTCCTGTAAACATGGCTTTAAAATAAGGGCGATTCGCTGGAAAGCAAGGGGTAAGTTGGAGCAAAGCAGCGCTATCAGCATCCACTTGCCATCCAGCCCCCAATCGGCTATAACCACGCGCATGGAAAATGTTGCTGCAAAAACCACCGAGGACAAAGCCAAGAAGAAGCTATTTGTGAAAACTTATGGCTGCCAGATGAATGTTTATGACAGTCACAAAATGACAGATGTCATGGCTGGAATTGGCTATGAGCTTACGGATGAGTATACGCATGCGGACATGACGATCATCAATACATGCCATATTCGTGAGAAAGCGACCGACAAGCTTTATGCTGAATTAGGGCGGATTAATAAGAGCAACCGCAAGAATGACAATCACGATATGCTCATTGCCGTAACTGGCTGTGTGGCTCAGGCTGAAGGCGACGAGATTATGAAGCGTATGCCATATGTGGATATGGTTGTCGGCCCGCAAAGCTATCATGAATTACCGAAATTGGTCGCCAATGCTGTACATAAACGCGGCGACAAGCTCGAGCTAGACTTCGCGCCCGATGAGAAATTCGACGCCCTGCCTGAGGAATCTGCACCGCAGGGGACGACGGCATTTTTGACGGTACAAGAAGGCTGCGACAAGTTCTGCACATTCTGCGTTGTACCCTACACTCGCGGCGCGGAATATAGCCGTGACTTTAAAGGAGTGATTGAGGAAGCCAAACGCATTGCAGACCAAGGCGCGGTGGATATCAACTTGCTGGGGCAGAATGTGAATGCTTATCACGGCCTGAAATCGGACGGAACAAGCGGGACTTTGGCCGATCTGGCTTATGAAATTGCGAAAATCGACGGGATTGAGCGCATTCGCTACACAACCTCGCATCCGCGCGATATGCAGGATGACCTGATCGCGGCGCATGGTGAAATTCCTGAGCTGATGCCGTTTTTACATCTCCCAGTTCAGCATGGCTCGAACAAAGTTCTGAAGGAAATGAACCGCCAGCACACGCGCGAGTTCTATTTTGACATCATCGACCGACTGCGCGCAAGCCGCAAGAATATGGTACTTTCCAGCGATTTCATCGTGGGCTTCCCCGGTGAGACAGATGCGGATTTTGCAGAGCTGATCGATTTGGTTGAGCATGTGAATTATGCGCAGTGTTTCAGCTTCAAATACTCCCCTCGCCCCGGAACTCCTGGCGCGTTGCGTGAAGATACTGTGCCTGAAGAGGTGAAGACGGAGCGCCTGCAAATCCTCCAAAAACTACTATTCAAGCAACAGGAAGATTTCAACCAAAGCTGTATCGGCAAAACCATGAAAGTGCTCCTCGACCGCAAAGGCAAGCGCGAAGGACAGCTGCTTGGCCGCACCGAATATATGCAGCCCGTTCATCTGGAGACCTCGCTGGATAATTTCGGGAATATGGTGAATGTGAAGATCAACACCGCGACTCAGACTAGTTTAGGCGGAGAGATTGTTGCCTGAGAGCAGCAAAAAAGATATTGCCCCACGCATCCAAAACTATTATCCTAAACTTATATGACAAAATTAGTTTTTGAAGACAACTCCGTCCTTTCCGCGCTTTTTGGGGAGCTAAATGCAAACCTCACGCATCTTGAATCTAAGCTTAAAGTGAAAATAAATAGCCGCGGCAACGAGGTGTTAATGGAAGGCGAGGACGACAGAATTGCCAAGCAAGTTTTGCAAAATCTCTATGAACTAGCAGCCAAGGGCAAGCCAACGCGCATTCAGGAAGTGGATGACGAATTGCGCTTTGCAAGCAACACGCAAAAGAGCATGGCAAATGGTGACGGCAAAATTGTCATCAAAACCCTCAAAAAAACCATCGCCGCGCGCTCGCCGATGCAGCATGAATATCTATCTACCGTGTTCAACAAAGATCTCACATTTGGTGCTGGCCCTGCAGGAACAGGAAAAACATACCTAGCAGTTGCGGCCGCGGTGGAGATGCTGCTGCGCAACGATGTAGAACGCATCATTCTCTCGCGCCCTGCTGTGGAAGCTGGCGAGAAG
Source organism: Rickettsiales bacterium (assembly GCA_023301015.1). The sequence continues at coordinate 3,108 of JALZVI010000322.1, forward strand.
CTCGGTTTTTTGCCGGGTGATTTAAACTCCAAGCTCGACCCATATCTGCGCCCACTCTATGACGCCCTGTTTGAGATGATGCCGCAAGAGCATATCAACAAGCTGATGGAGACTGGCGAGATTGAAATCGCCCCCCTCGCCTTCATGCGAGGACGGACGCTGAGCAACAGCTTTATCATTTTGGACGAGGCGCAGAACACAACTCCTGCGCAGATGAAAATGTTCCTAACCCGCCTTGGCATGGGATCAAAAATGGTAGTGACTGGCGATGTCTCGCAAATTGATCTTCCTGGAAAACAGAAATCTGGCCTGATTGACGCTATGGGCAAGCTGGAAAAAGTTGAAGACATTGGCAAAATCAACTTCACCCATGTTGACGTGGTGCGCCATCCGCTAGCCGCAAAAGTTGTGGATGTTTATGAGCGCAGTGAAGCAACAGAGCAGCGGAACGAGAAGGAAAAGGAAAGCTGGGTTTAGGCTCGTTTCTGGAAAATTCATGAAATTTGAACTCAACATTGGCAGTCCGCTTTGGAAGGAATTTAAGCCGCACCCTATCATTGAAAAAACCCTTACCGCAATTGCGGAGCATGAGGAACTTGAGGAAGGTCTCGAAGTTTCTATCCTCCTCGCCGATGACGCCGCCGTACAAACCTTGAATCGCGAT
>JALZVI010000323.1 GCA_023301015.1 Rickettsiales bacterium
ACCATCTATGTTATCAGAGTAATTTTCATCAATAACAGTCCATCCATTCTCTATCTCATTTGGGTGCATTTTACAACTATTTGAAGTGTAATATGGATATTGTTCATAAGTGTTTCTTATTATCCACTGACAATCTTCTGCGAATATGTTTAAGGAACCATCCCTGGTATAGAAATCGGGTCGCCCTCTATAGTCGAAGAATGAAATATAGTCGTTACTGAAATTAGTAATACCTGTAATATGTATTTTCTTACATGCACTAGATAAACTAACCAGTAATAAAAAAACTAACACAGTAAACATCGACCATAATCTAATACACAATATTATAAAACACATCAATCTGTATGGAATTCTACCTTTGGCATATATTCAAGTGTAGTTTCATTTAAACCCTCCAATGTCAATCTAGATGGTATTATGCCATCACTTTCGTGAAATCTGAATCTAAATGCTTTGTTAGCTGAAAGATACAGACAACTTTCATCTCTATCCCAGCTTATATCCCCGTCCAATGTAAAATTGGAAATAAGTGTACCTTCTATCGAAGACATAACTGTGCTATTAGCATCGGATGACAGTACTGTTTTCATATTTTGTTCACCATTAACACTAACCAATACTCCCATATTAGCCTTAGCGTTGTCTCCAGATGTGTCCAATATTACATCATCTCTTGAAATTTCTAATGTTGTATCATCAGATGTATCATGGACATAAGTAGAGTTTGTCTGAGTCTGTCCAAGAGAGACCTGATTCTTATCATTATGAACTATACTTCCACTTGATACTACAGATAAATACTCCATAGATTGAACGAGAGATGGATGAGATAGATCCCGTTCGGAAGACATTGATTTATTTTTATATACTACCACAATACATTAAAAACTTTTTCCTCCCACATTATACACAATTGTGCCATTTAATATAATGTACACACCTATTTGGTCTCTCTACAATCCTGGTGAGATCAATAACACCAATAGCCTAGTGGATTGGATATGTTGGAACAATTTCCAGAACAAACTAATAAAGTCTGAACTTAAAATTAAGTTAAAAGGGTGTATAGTTCCAGCTAAACTCAAATATTACAATAGTAGTGTGGTTTTTAAGAAGGTAATACTCAAAAACACACACATACCTATAGATAAGATCATATCATGTAAAAGATCAAAAAAATCAATAGAATTATGTACAGATGACTCGTGCACTTTCACGTTTAAAACTAAAAAAATTACGGACTGTATTATAATAGAAAGGGTATTCAAATCCATAATAGATGGTATATATTCAAAAGAGGAATACCATGAGGTAAACAAAATGTACAATGATTATAATAAATAATGTTACAATTTATATGGATACAATGCTCAGAAGATCAACTCATAGATACTGTGCATTCTGTGGTGATAATATGAGAGATTACGATCAAAAAACATGCGACTCGTGTCTTCTTGACCTAAATCAAGACATGGTAGTCTCATGGTCGGATACTAGAAAAATACACTATAAGAAAAGGATAAGTTTATACATCGAAAGTAATAGAAGAAAAATACACAGAATGTTAAAAATGAATAAATAACTTTTTCCAAAAATAATATCCGTATTAGTTTAATTAAACAAACATGAGAGTATTGACTATTTTCTCTGTAATTGTTTTCCTATTTTCAAGTTGCATGGGACTTGCGACTAAACCAATTTTGAATGTAAAGCTTTTCACTTCAAAAGGATGTCACTCGTGTAAACTTTTCCGTAAAAAATACACAGAGTTGGAGAATGAATTTCCATCCGTGAAATTTGAAAAGTATATTATGCAAGAAGGACACATGAAACTATTCAAAAATAACAATGTCAGAACTGTACCACTACTTATATTTTCCGAGGGAGGTGAAGAAATTTCTAGACTCTCAGGTACAAAAAAAATGTACAGTAAAATAGACAATCAATTGATGTCTATGACAGATGAAAATAGATTCGATGGGGAACTTGAAAAGATACAAGTGTGCGAGTCAGGTGACAAGGAGTGTAAAATTAAAAACATTCATAAGATTGCAGCCAGACTATGCAGAGATGTATACGATGATAAGTATCTAAGATCATGTGAAAAATTCATTGAGTTTTTACCAACCGACTCACAATGTTCATTCACAGTGGAAAATGATACTATATTCGTATCATTCAGGGGAAGTGATTCTATTAAAGACTGGAAAAATAATTTCACCTGTTCACTAGTCGAATACCCCAAAGGATCCGGTAGGACTGTACACGCTGGTTTTGTTATGCAGTGGTTTTCTATAAGAGACGACTTCAATAGAAAGCTTGAATGTGTAATGAAAGATAACAAGGGAAAGTACGATTCAATCGTATTCTGTGGTCATTCAGCCGGAGTTATTTCAACACTAGCCTCTCTAGACTTCGTAGAAAACAACAAAACATCAGATGTCGACGTAAGTTCAATAACATTCGGAGCACCACGCATAGGAAATAACCAATTCAAGAAATATTTTGAAGATAATGTCAAGTGTACAAGAGTAGTTTTTGATAATGATATTATAACAAAAACACCTTTTTGGGGGGGATATAAGCATGTAGGATCTACAGTAAATCTCAGAGATAGTGGCGTAAAATATGGTATAAGTTCATGGTGTGAAACTCTTGGATCTGTTGCATGTGATATACTTAAAAACAGAGAAATAGGCGTAAAAGACCATGATATCTCTAGATATTATGATTATATTAAAGGATTCCTGAGTAAGTAAGTAAATTTGCATTATTTGCAAGGTTTTTTATGTAGTCATGATGTAATATCATATAATCATGTTTAAACTTGTCCTAGTGAGTATTCTAGCAATGGTATCATCATGCTCTTACGACTTGTCGTCGTACGACTTGTCTTCGTACGACTTGTCTTCGTATGATTTTTCATCGTATGACTTTTCGTCGTATGACTTTAGCGATTTCGATTATACCACACTATCCCCCACATCATCCCCATTCGATGCTATGGAATCATTTGTAGATAGTGATTTTGATTACATGACTATGTCCCCAACATCGTCTCCATACACACAATCGCCAACCAGTGGTTTTTCCAACAGGGAAATTTTCACAGTGTCCCCAACACAGGTAGACTTAGATCAGATAATTGATGATATATCTGAAAATATACCAACACAGACATCATCGGCTAGCGGTAAATATTCCACATTCTGGAAATAAATGAATATATTAAATATTTCGATATAATTTAATAAAAATAAAATACACACCATACCACACCACACCACAACTAAACATCATGGAAGATTTCAGACATCTTGGTGTTTACCCCGATGATATACTGTTTGACATTGACTTGAGTTACACTCTTCAACAATACATTGAAATAATACAATTTCTAGTATCAAAAGGTGTAAACCTGGAACATACCGATTCAAATGGACGCACTGCTATACTTCACTCGTATAGTGACGACTTCACTCTTGCATTGCTAAGAAATGGCTCTGAACATGTTATAAACCATGGCTTTATATACGAGACAGTGCTGACTAGGTCTGGGAGACTGGGTCATATAAAGTCAATGAAGTATATAATAGAAGAGTTAAATGAGAATGTAAATGAATGCGATGGGATGAGATCACCCCTGAGCCATTTGTGTATGCACCCCAACCCTGGAGGTGTCGAAGGTATCAAAACACTTCTAAAATACGACGCAGACATAGAATCCAGGGATTTCGTGGACAGGACACCCCTTTATTGCGTATTTTGGGACATAGAAGCTGCGAGGGTATTACTTAAAGCAGGCGCAAATCCCAATAGTACAATCGAAAAAACATCATCCTTTGGATGGAACACGGCTATACATTGTAAAAGGGATCCCGAAATTATACGTCTACTCATAAAGTACGGTGCAAAAGTAGATGCACCTGATTCTGATGGAAACACTCCTTTGATGTGTTTACTTGGTAGCAATCACGTAGATGACATAGTAACTGGTCAATTCGAAGTTCTTATAGAGAATGGGGCATCATGTTTAAGTTCAAACTATGATGGTAAATATGTATCAGATATGCGATTAGCAAATGTATCACCATTCAAGGAGTTTATAAAGAACTGTATTGCGGAAGAGACATGGAAGAGACGAAAGAATTTCCTCTTGGTAATGGAAAAGGGGAATTATACGGATATAAACGACACAGATGAAGGAGGTGTTATAAAGATTATTAAAAAATTGGGGTACAAACCCAATGATGGTTTTGTTAGAAATATCATATCATTTATTTAATATATTTTTTAAAATTTCTCAGCCTTAAGTCCTTTGTTGAAATATACAAAGGTTGGATGATGAGCTCCATCCGGGTAATACCCGAATGCCATCATCCCATCTAGATCGGAAG
>JALZVI010000324.1 GCA_023301015.1 Rickettsiales bacterium
TCTACTTCTACTTCTTTTATAACTTCCTTGATCACCTCTACTTCCTTGATCACTTCTACAGGAACTTCTTTTATGATCTCTTTGATCACCTCTTTTTCTATGATCCTTTCTACAGGAACCTCTCTTGTAACTTCTACTTCTCTTATTACCTCCACATCTCTAGGAACGGTAACTTCTCTGGTAACCTGTACTTCTCTTATAACTTCTACAGGAACCTCTTTTATAACTTCTACTTCCTTGATCACTTCTACTTTAACTTCTTTGACTACTTCTACAGTCTTGATCACCTCTACAGGAACTTCTTTTATAACTTCTACCTGTACTTCCCTGATGACTTCCACCTCCTTGATGACTTCTACCGATACTTCTTTTATAACCTCTACCTCCTTGATGACTTCTATCGTCTTGTGTACAGGTACTTCTTGTAACATAGATACTTCCTTGAAGACTTCAACTTCTCTTATCACTTCTACAGGAACTTCTTTTATAACTTCTACTTCCTTGACGACCTCTTTGACCACTTCTTTTTCAACGATAACCTCTACCTCTTTTACAACTTCCACTTCCTTGATGACCTCTTTGATCACTTCTTTCTCAACAATGACCTCTACTTCTTTGACAACTTCTACTTCCTTGACGACCTCTTTGATCACTTCTTTTTCAACAATGACCTCTACTTCCTTTACAACTTCTACAATTTTTTCGATCTCTTTGATCTCTGGAGTTGCTTTTGCGGCAAGCATTTGCTTGGTCTTATATAGTTGACTGTCTAAGTCATTGAATGCTTGGACTTTTTTATCAAGTCTTGCATTTAGATTTGAAACTTCTAATTTCTGGTTTGCTAATTGGGCATCATGTTCTGAAGAATCAACCTCTTTTTTAGAACCGAGAAGGTATCCTAATATTGCTGACCCGACCATGAATAACAATGGTAATAATATACAAGTAGACATTTATGATAGATTTTAAATTTGAGTAAATGGATTGATGGATTATTTGTCGCCGAACGCAACTCTGAGACCCTTATTAATTTGGGTATCAGTATAACACGAAGTAATTTTTTCTGAACCAACTCTGATTTGTTTACTCAGTACTTTATACTTACTTACTAATAGTTTTTTAACGACAGTAGCTCTTTCTACTCCTAACTTTTCTCTGTTATTTTCACTATCAACATAGTTACCAAATAACAGTATTGCTCTGTCGGGGTTTTCTTTAATGTACTTTGCTACAGTAGTTAGTGTCTCAGAAAAACTCTCAGATGGCCTTAATATTTTATCATCATTTAACTTAAACGTGAAGTTCTCTGTAGACTTTATATTGAAGTCACCATCAGAAAACACAAGAGACTTATCACACTTAGTAGATATTGCTGTGGTTGCAGCGGCGCCAGCGGTTGTTGCAGCTTTAGTAGCTGATGGCTTATCTGTGGTACCACAAAAAGCATTTTTGCATAAGTAGCATCCCAGTGCCATCCAAGCTAGTAGGAAAATTATTAAAATAGATTTCATTTCGAATAGTTGATAGATAATTACTTAAAAGAATTTTACATTATACATATACCAAAGTTTATGCCAAGAGAATCAACGAGTTACGTATTGCGCAATTTTAACATATGAATTGTGTCGTTTTAACATTTAACGGTACAGATTGCTCTCAATCAGCTCAATAATCATTATAAAACATGTAGAATTAGAGATGAATAATTATTAAGTCAACAAATACTGACATCGTGTATCTTTGCAATTATAAAATCTAGAATCGTATGAAAATTGCAGTGGCTCAACTTAATTACCTTATTGGAGACTTTGAAGGAAATCTTGATAAGATCAAAGCATTTACACAGACAGCAAAAGAACAAGGCGCAGAAATAATCGTTTTTGGAGAACTGGCAACTTGCGGTTATCCTCCTAGAGATTTTTTAGAGTTTAACGACTTTATACGCAAAGCAGAAGAGGCAATAGAAAGCATAAAGACCTTTTCGCAAGGTATCGCTATCATTGTGGGGTCACCTACTGTCAATCCTGTTCCAGAAGGAAAGGATCTATACAACTCCGTCTATATGATTGCCGATGGAGAAGTTATTCATGTACAACACAAAGCGTTATTACCTACCTACGATGTATTTGATGAATACCGCTATTTTGAACCAGCAGATACTTTTGCCTGTGCGACTTATAAAGGAAAAAAAATAGCGTTGACTGTCTGTGAAGACATATGGAACATAGGTAATGAAAACCCATTGTACAAAATATGCCCATTAGATATACTCATCAAAGAAGAGCCTGACTTTATAGTTAATGTTTCCGCCTCACCATTTACATATAATCATGCAGAGGAAAGATTAGAAATTCTAGAAGCCAATGCATTGAGATACAAGAAACCAATATTCTATAGTAATACTGTAGGTGCTCAGACAGAATTGATATTTGATGGTGGATCAGTAGTGATGTCTCCTAATGGAAAAGTACACAGAGAGATGCCTTATTTTACGGAGTCCATGGAGTTGTTTGACTTAGAAGAAGTCGCTCAAGGCAAAAAGTCTGCCGTCCAATACAAAGATGACATCAGTGAAATACATGATGCTATTGTCTTAGGTATAAAGGATTATTTCGAAAAGCTCGGATTTAAGAAAGCCATTTTAGGCCTTTCAGGAGGGATTGATTCTGCTGTTACAGCTGTCTTGGCACAACGGGCACTAGGTCCAGAAAATGTCAGAGGAATTCTGATGCCTTCTCAATATTCTTCTGATCACTCTGTCAACGATGCCAGGTCATTATCAGAAAATCTGGGTATCCATTATGACATTATTCCTATCAAAGGCATTTATGATGGATACATGAATGAACTGGCTCCCCACTTTGAAGGATACCCATTTAATGTGACTGAAGAAAATATTCAAGCCAGAGTAAGGGGTACGCTATTAATGTCATTTTCTAATAAGTTTGGAAACATCCTTCTCAACACTTCTAACAAGTCAGAGATGGCGGTAGGCTATGGCACATTATATGGTGATCTCGCCGGCGGCATGTCCGTATTAGGTGATGTCTATAAAACACAAGTTTTTGCACTTGCTGAATATATCAATAAAGACAATGAAGTCATTCCGCGTAACAGTATCACCAAACCACCGTCTGCAGAACTGAGGCCAGATCAAAAGGATTCTGACAGTTTACCCGATTACGCTATTCTAGACGCCATACTTTTTCAATACATCGAAAACAAAAAAGGGCCACAAGAAATAATAGCTCTAGGACATGACGAAGCCCTTGTCAAAAGAATTTTACGCATGGTGAACATCAATGAATTTAAACGTTACCAGACCGCACCCGTTCTACGTGTATCTAGTAAGGCATTTGGTATGGGAAGAAGGTTGCCTATTGTAGGGAAGTACTTGAGTTAGATAAGTTCCGGTAATACTAATGCTAAAAGTCTATTAATTATTCTAAGAAGACTTATTATGTCATTTAAGGATTTTGAACTACATGATTTGTTTCCAAGTGGAGAATGGGAAGGCTTTTATTGCTATGGAGATTCTAATGAACAACATAAGATGGCCGTTGATCTATTTTTCCAAAATGGCATTGTCTCTGGTTCCGGCTCAGACGATATCGCAACATTTTGTTGGAAAGGAAACTATGACCTCACAACATTCAAAGTTAGTATGACAAAGATCTATCCCAGCCATCAAATATTCTACAAGGGAGATGCCGATGAAAACGGCATATGGGGAATGTGGGAAAACATAGATGACATAAAGAAAGCCACTGAAATGTTTGATAGAGATACGATAGATAAACACATGCCTTCTTTTAAGTTTATTGTCAAAGGCGGATTTCACATTTGGCCCAAAGGAAAAAACAAGAATAAAAACAGTGCAGAAATGGTGGGAGTTGTTGAGTCGAAAAAATTGAGCGAGATGTTTAAGAAGGTTGATAGCACATTAGAAAATTAGGTATTCGGTTCTTACCTAACTTTACTTCAAGATATAAAAAGATACTCATCCCAATCTGAACAGAAATAGAATATCAAAAATATCTTGAACGATTAGAAAGGATACTAAAGAACTTGTGGTTTTGATTACGCTTATCCAAAAATATGAAGATGAAACAATAGGAAAGTTTCCTGAGCATATCCAGATATTATAAGGATGCTCAGTAAAGCACTTTCTATACAAACAGCGAAATTTAAACAAAAATCTATTCTTCTATTTTATTTAGTTCCACTAGTTTTTTAACAATACTATCTATCCAGCACTTAAACCTTGGACATTTATGTAGAATGTCATCAATCTTCATTTCTTCAAATACTATATTCCCGTCCGCGGTTTTATCGTAATCTAAAATTTTCTGGAGTCTTTTTGATGGTGCCGTCTCCCAAGAGTTGTTGATGTCTTCTGGATTAGGAAATTCTTTAAGAATACCATCAATTTTTTCAAGCTGCAAGCTGTCATCTAATACTAACTGGATTGCATTACGATCTGCAAACATTAGAGATTCCAACTCATGCTTTTGAATATATGGTATCAAGTATTCTGTATAATTAAAGGCTTTATGAATCTCTCTTTCAATCGTACTTATGCCTGATGCATTAGATGAAAAACCGGGAAAGTCTGTGGGGAGTCCGTAAAAGTCTATTAAGGTTGTAACTAATACATTTCCTTGAGCAAGTGTTCTCGATATTTCATTTTTAAACTTTCCAAAACTTCCAACTCCACCTTTTTTATGTTGTTTTCGATTAGTTATAATTGATTGACAATGCATTGGATTAGTAGTAAATCCTAAAGTATATAAATATGGGATTACAACTTTATCAATAAATATAATTTCGCTATCACCCTCAACAATAAATACTACACGTATCATGAGAAATTATATGGTTGTGCACCAATCTTATTCTGTCCCCATAGGTCCCCTAATGTATATTCTTCTAGCCAAGATTCTAATTCTTCATTCTCAAGTCTTTTAAATTTTGACTCATTGTCTTTCCTATTTGTTACTATAATTTGATTGGGATCAAAGTTGTCAATAAGGTTTATTGATTGAGTGGCAATTATGACTTGCGATTTCTTTGATACCTTCCTTATCAGGGCAGAAATTTTATTAATAGCCACTGGGTGCAAACCCAATTCTGGTTCATCAATTATTATAGTCTTAGGTGGATGTGGTTGTAAAAGTAAAGTTGCAAGACCGATAAACCTTAGCGTACCATCAGATAAATGAAATGCGTTGAAATATGATTCTGGAAACCCCTGTTCTCTCCATTCTAATTGAATGACTTCTGGATTCAATCTATTGGGTTGTAAATCGAACTTTTCAAAAAACGGTGCAATCTCTTTTGTTGTTAATTCTATTCGTTTGAATTCTTTACTATGATTTTTACTTAAAAAATAGAGATATGATGCTAGGTTAGATCCATCTCGGCGAAAAGAATGATTGTCGTTTATATTACATAGACCCTTCATGGGTGAGGTGTCACTGGTATCATGAAAATGGTATACTTCAAATCCCTTGAGTCTATTATTTACATAAAACGCTTGGCCTGTTTTCTTTTCTTGAAATTTACTTTCATAAACATCTTTCTCATATTCATTCTCTTTCCAATTACGATGGCTAAGAAAAGCAGTCCTTACGGATTTTAAATATAAGGTGTCTTGAGCAGCTCCAATTTCAATAATAAATTTATTTTCTTCACCATCATTGCTCTTGAAATAAATAACAAATTTTACTGCAGAAGTATTCTTTATCCCAAAATGTAAAATGCTGTTGGCCCCACCTTTTTTTATTATATATTTCTGAAAGCTGTGGTTATATATATTTCTCAAAATTGAGAAAACAGAAATAAAATTACTTTTGCCTACACCATTACCACCCAATAAAATATTTATTTCTTCAAGCTTTAAGTCTAACGACTTAATACTTTTGAAACCTTCTATTTCTATTCTTGTAATCATACTTTAGAAATTCACTTCAATATAGAGACTACTAAGCTAATAATCCTCTAACTAAGTTTATCTGTATCGTTTATTCTTAGAAACCCACTATATCCGCGTAATCTTAGCCCCCAATGCATTTAACCTTTCATCTATTCTTTCGTATCCACGATCTATCTGATGTACATTGTCTATACGACTTTGACCTTTTGCCGATAAGGCAGCGATTAATAAAGAAACACCTGCTCTGATATCTGGGGAACTCATCTGTATACCTCGTAACTGGCTCTGGCGATTGAGACCTATGACTGTCGCTCTGTGTGGATCACATAAAATAATCTGTGCACCCATCTCTAT
>JALZVI010000325.1 GCA_023301015.1 Rickettsiales bacterium
CACCACCTAAATCGGCAGTATTTTGAGGTGCAGGATTAGGTTCATTAGAACCTACTTGCCCTTCATTCAAGTCATCTGAGCAGGGTTCTTTTTTCCAAACATCTACAGCTCCGCAAGGCTTTTAGCAACCTCGTCAAACTGCTTATTCAAAAGAGAACTTCCAACTTCATACGCCGTAATACCCTTGTCATCAGCTGCCGCCATAGTTTTACTATCATTTGATATATAAAAATCAATTTTCTGCTTAGTAACTAGCGAAAATTCATTCGCGCTAAATGGCTCTCTAAGCTTTGAACCGCTACGGTTGATCAAGATTGATATTTTATTACGCTGAGTGCCATTATTTTCAAAAGCTTCAAGCAGCCTGCTAGCATGCGTAACTGATTTTAGGCTAAGCTGCGATACCAATACACTTCTGTCAGACTCACTCAAAACAACTGCGAGCCATTCGCTCCAAACATGAGGGAGATCAATAATTACATATTTATATTTTCTTTTAAGAATGCGCAAAATTTCGATCATCATATCAGGTGAAAGAGTTGGCATGATCATCAATTCTCTAGGAGAAGGGATAATGTTCAGGTTATTTTTGTATGATATAATTGTTTTTTCAACGAAAGTCTCATCGACCATTCCATCAGCTTGCTCATACAAATCCTTTGTTCCAGATGTAAAGCTTAGGTCAAGACTTCTGGCCACCAGCCCGAACTGATAATCCATATCAATCACAACTGTTTCAGCAGCTTGCTGACTAGCCAACGAATACGCAACATTTAAAGCTACAGTCGTAGAGCCGTCACCCGAAGACGAGCACAAAAATGATATCACCTTACCGTCCACGTTCTGAGAAGAAGCAGCAGGAGCTTGATGAGCCTGCGCCTTAAACGCACCTACAAGGTCAGCAGCAGAAGCAGGCTTCACAAAATATTCAACAACGCCTTTCTTTATAAGCTCACGATAAAAGTTCAGATCATTTACATCTCCAATCACCACTACCTTAGTACCGACTGTGCAGTTTTGCGCGAGCGCATCTAGCTCAGAGTATATTGAGTCTGTTGGAGTTTCGATATCGATCAAAATAAATTTTGGAGAAATCTGACTTTGCGACATATACGTAGAAGCTGCTGCTAAATTGCCATCATAGATTTCACTATCTAATATGTTCAAGCCCGCCGCAACTTCTTGGGCTAACGCCGCTTGTGATGAGTCTGGTATAATTGCAAAAAATCTGGACATAATTTATCTATTTTTATTCGACTAAGGTTGCTCTACGAGTTGCTAGTTTGAACCACCATTAGAGCCAGTTGAGCCAGATATTGACTCACGCCCAGCCTGAATCGCCCTATCATCAACTTCTCTAGACAAGTATGAGTCATAATTCTGTGCAGCTTTAAATCCGTCATACGGCCCCAGAACCATAGGATCTGTAAATTGGCGCTTGTCACGAACCATCATCGCTTGGTTCATTGCCATTGAACAACCAAATGTCCTGTGGCTCAGGTTATATGGGTTGTGATGGTTGCTCACAAATTTATTATCGCAGTCACGGGCAATAATTCTATCCGAGATCATAGCAACAGTGTTGACCGCACCTGAGCGAACTTCATACGGAACTCCATATTGGTTCAAAACAGACTCAGCACGCCCGCAAAGCAAGCTGTTTGAGCAAGTCAAGATTGCGCGCGTAATGTCTTCGCTATTCGAATAATTAACCACTTGTGCAATCGCATTTCTCTGATTCAGATCCACTGTAACTGACTCAGAATTTACGCTAAGTAGGTTTTCAGGCTGCCCGCGAGTAAAGCCAGTTTCTGCTGGAATCCTTGAGCATGATTGCGTGAAAGTCACTGCCAAAATTGCCGCTATAATTGAAAATCTTTTCATCTCTATACTTCCTTAATTATATAATAATTATCTATTCAACCATGTAGCCAACAGGCCCTTCAAGAACTGGGGTTTGGCCAGCTCTGTCAGCATCACCTTCCAGCGAACCAAGAGCGCCATAGAAGAACATTTCCATAACTGAAGGCTCGCGGAATTCATCAACTGGCAAACGAATCTCATTCGAAATGACAGGATCAACGATATATGGAGTTACGGCAATAACCAATTCTGTTTCATTGCGTTGGTAGGCAGTACTGCGGAACAATGCACTGATAATTGGCAATTCTGCGATTCCCGGCACTTCATTGATTGTGCTGTTCAAAGTATCACGAATCAAACCCGCAACCATGAACGATTCACCCGGAGCCAACTCAACAGTAGTCGTAACCTTTCTTGTGTTAAGCGCTGGCAAACCAGTGTTTTGGAATGTTAACTCTGAAATTTCCGAAAGCTCAGGCGCTACAATCATACGTATACGATCTTGACTCAGAACGAATGGGGTAAAGGCAAGCGACACACCAAACTGTTTAAACTCAACGTCAACCTCACCATCAGTACTAACTGTCTGAATCGGGAACTCACCACCAGCAAGGAAGCTAGCTGTCTCACCAGAAACCGTAGTTAAGTTTGGCTCTGCCAATGTCTTAAATATTCCGTCTTGCTCCAAAGCCTCAAGCATAGCAGTCCCGCCAAAGATATCAGCCGTACCGCGGAAAAACGAACCAGCTCCAATCTCAAAAATACCCAAACCAGAAGTTGCTGGATCACCAGCCGCTTGAATACTGTCTAGGATATCAGCTCCACCACCTGTACCAAATGCGAACCTATCCGTTCCTTTTTGCAAACTAAAACCCAAGTCACGCATTGCAGTACGCTGAACTTCACCAATGCGAACTTTCAACATCACTTGCTGGCCAGAATTTACAGATAGCAAGTTTACAATACCAGGGAAGCGATTATCTTTTTCCAAGTAATCATCTTCTTCATCGCCAATTCTACGGCTCTCTTTCACAAACTCATAAACAACTTGCATAGCACGGTTCGCAGCTTGCGCATCGGCTACAACGCCAGAAACAGCAAGACTGTTATTGATTGTGTCAATGCTAATTCTCTCATCAGGGAAGAACTTCTTCAAAGCTCTGCGGATTGCAGGCATATCATAGCCAACTACAATATCAGCTTCTCTAACCAAATTGCTCTTTGAATCAAAAAAGCGAATGTTAGTTGAACCAATTCTTTTACCAACGATCGAAATCTTTCTTGGCCCATGAACAACAATGTCAGCAACCTCAGGGTTTGCCACCATCACTTCAGCCATATCAGACTTCAAGTTGATGAGTTCAGCTCTATTCAAGCCAACATTAACAAACGAAGCGCTCGCACTAATACCAGTGAACACCACAACAAAAAAAGCTGCGGTAAAAATTTTAAAAAGATTAGTCATTTTTTTGAACCTCCACGACATCCTTATCAGTGCCTCTATATACATTTATATTTAAAAACGGATTTGCATCTTCAGCAGGACTCTCTTCTGAATCGTCCGAAGTTTCATTCTTGCTACCTGCGTATATGTTAACTAGGCGCGAATCATAGCCCGTACTATCATCAAACAATAGCGGGAAATAAGCAGGCGGCATAACTCTTGTTAGATCTTGCTCAGCAATTGGACGAGGCATGTTGAAGTTATCTTTGTCTTCCAATGACCGCAGCACCAAGCTCAATGCGCCAGTTTTTTCAGCCAAACGAAGCTTCTGAGCATCTTTCTGATTTACCTCAACAGTAACACTTGCAGGTATCACAGCTCTCTTCTTGCCGCGACCTGAACTTTCTTCATTACTTGTCTGAGCAGAAACTCTGCTATCTACAGCCAGAATCTTTGTTGCTGTAAGCAATGTTTCTGAAAGCGACACACGATCAACGTCAGAACCTTCAACAGCAACAACGTCGCCTGTTTCGATAGCGTCTTTTGCAATGTCGAATGTATATATAATGTCCACCAAATCACCCGGCGCTACAAAACCTGCAACTGAACTTGTTAGATTTACACTAATTGAAATCGCTCTCATCCCTTCACTTAACTGACCAGAGAGGAAGCTAGGATCATTGGGATTGCGGAATTTTGACTTCAGCAAAGGCTCACCCTTTACAATAGGACCACTTGCAACTTGACCCGTAAGAGCCTTCTTGCCCTCTGAAGCGTATATTGGCGCAGGAGGAAGCAAGCTTTTTGGCCATTTCTTCACTTCGAAATCAGAATCTTCAACAACTTCACCAATTCCAACATCTTGGCTAGCTACATAAATCTCAACTTCGGCAACCTTTGCTGGAGCGGCAGCTCTTTGCGTAGGACGGTCTTGCCCAGTGTCTTCAGTTTTGAAAACATCACTTGCGGCATATGCGATAAGCAGTGCAACAACGAGGGCAACGATAACAATAATTAATCTCATACATTATTCCAAAAATTGGTTTTAGCTAATACATTGGTTGATATACTATTCAAAATGCCCAGTCAAAACAATTTTTTTTAAATAGCCCGCCTTAGGAATTGCTTTTTAAGTAAGTTGGCTATAATTAGTGCGGAAAGGATTTACACATGCAAAAGAAAGTTTTAATTTTAGATTTCGGCTCACAAGTTACACAACTCATTGCGCGCAGAGTGCGTGAGATTGGCGTATATAGCGAAGTGTGGCCATATAACACCAACTTTTCCAAAATTGAGGCCTATGCGCCATCCGCCATAATCTTATCAGGCGGACCAGCTTCAACTACTGTTGCGGTTTCGCCACGTTGCGATGCACGGGTTTTGGAGATGAACGTGCCAATCCTAGGCATTTGCTATGGCGAACAGCTTCTTTGCTCGGAACTTGGTGGTAAAGTTGAATCTGGATTGGAGCGTGAGTTCGGAAAAACACAGATTACAATTGAAAAAGACTGCTCTTTGTTTGATGGTATCTGGAAAGCAGGCGAAAAACAGCAAGTATGGATGAGCCATGGCGACCGCGTAATTGAAATCCCTGAGGGCTTCGAAGTAGTAGCCACCTCAGAAGGCGCACCATTTGGAGCAATTGCCAACGAAGAACGTAAAATTTTCGGCGTTCAATTCCACCCTGAAGTTACGCACACGCCAGACGGCGCAAAGCTGTTGCAAAATTTCGTGTTGAAAATTGCGCAGATCGAGCCTGATTGGAGCATGGCTGGGTTCAAAGACTCCGCAATTGAAGCAATCCGCAACAAAGTTGGCGATAAGCGAGTTCTTTGCGCAGTTAGTGGCGGAGTTGATTCATCTGTAGTGGCAAAGCTTCTACATGAGGCGATTGGCGAGCAGTTGCAATGCATCTTCGTTGACACAGGCCTTTTGCGTCACGATGAAGGCAGAAAAGTTGAAGAGATGTTCAAGCGTAATTACAACATCCCTCTCCTACATATCAACGCATCAGACAAGTTCCTCGGAGAGCTTGAAGGCGTGAACGACCCAGAGAAGAAGCGCAAAATTATTGGCGGCGGATTTATTGAGGTGTTTGAGGAAGAATCAGAAAAACTTGGAACATTCGACTTCCTAGCTCAAGGCACACTTTACCCTGACGTGATTGAGTCGGTTAGCTTCACAGGCGTTGAGACTTCAACAATCAAATCTCACCACAATGTAGGCGGATTACCTGACAGAATGAATTTGGAGCTGGTTGAGCCAGTGCGCGAACTGTTCAAAGACGAGGTGCGTGCTTTGGGGCGCGAGCTTGGAATGTCTGACGAGCTACTAAAACGCCACCCCTTCCCTGGCCCTGGCCTTGCGATTCGGATTCCTGGCGAAATTACGCGTGAAAAAGTTGCCATTTTGCAAAAGGCTGACGAGATTTATATCGATGAAATTCGCAAAGCTGGTTTATATGATGAAATTTGGCAGGCATTTGCTGTGCTACTGCCCGTGAAGACTGTGGGTGTGATGGGCGATGCAAGAACATATGAATATGTTTGCGCACTTCGCGCCGTAACTTCGCATGATGGCATGACAGCCGATTTCTACGACTTTAGCCACGAGTTTTTGGGGCGTGTCAGCGCCAAAATTGTGAATGAAGTCAAGGGCATAAACCGCATTGTTTATGACGTAACTTCAAAGCCACCCGGAACAATCGAGTGGGAGTAATTTCGCATGCCCGAAGTAGTTACATTGCCAGAATTCTACGCCTCCGAACAAGGTAAAAAGTTCGCTGGTTTTTTGAACGAAGAAATTACAAAAAACTGGGCGATATATGACAGCGATAAAGTTACAGGCATTGGTTTTTGCGAGCCATACCAGCCAAGCTTCAAAAATTCGCGCTATTATATAGACAACTCGATCGCGCAGATGGACATTAGCCAACTGCCATTCCGAAATTCAGAGCTGGACAAGGCTTTTGCAATGCACCTGCTGGAAAATTGCGCCAACCCTGTTGTCGTGCTGCAAGAAATTTGGCGCGCACTGGAGCCTGATGGCGAGCTGCTGCTAATTGTGCCAAACAAGAACTCGATGTGGCGCAAAACTGTTATTGCAGGCGGCTACGAGCTGAGCGGCGCGGACGTGGAAGAGCTGCTGATCTCAAACAAATTCCAAATCCAGCAAGTGCGGCAGAATATATTTTACCCACCAAAGATGAAGACGGATATGGCTGGTTTAATCAACCGCTACTTCCCGTTTGGCGGCGCAGTTTCTGTGTATTACGCCAAAAAAGTGATCTTCCAAAATCGCGGGCGCTCGTTGAAAGTGATCCCAAGCTTACTTGACAAACTGATGACTAAAAAGAATACTGCAAAGGCATAACAGGTTTTGATATGAAGCAGATTGGCGAAGGAATTTATGTTCAGGATTTTGACGAATATCGCTCATATTTGGTTGAGGCGGAATATTCCGCGCATATAAAAGGATTCACCTCTAAAGAATCCGCGAGCCAAGAAATTGAGTTGCACGAAGGATCGGAAGCGGAAATTGACCCTATCGCAGAATATATCAACGAGCATGAATTTGAGGCAGAAGCTGGCGATGACAATGTGATTTTTGTTGAAACAGACGACCCGACAAAACTGGTGAAAGAGCTGTGCGACGGAGGGTATATTGACGTTGAGCAAGCCACCGCGATTATGGCGTTTGAAATCGAGCATATCCGCAATCCAGAAATGCAGAAAAAAGTGCATGGCGGCAAGCGTTTGAAGGAAATTCGGGAAGTGGTGATTCAATATAGCATGGATCAGCAAAAAAGTGGTGGCGATGCACGCAAAGTGGGCTCGGCATATAACAAGGATCAGGGTAAGTTGAAATGAAATATCGCGTATTAATTGCTGAAGCAATGGACGAAATTGTGCTGGCGCAGATGCAAAAGCAAACAGAGGAAGTCGACTTTGACTACAAGCCCGACCTAACAGTGGCGGCTTTGGTTGAGGAAATTGCTGGCTATGACGGGCTGATTGTGCGACCAAAGCATGTGAGTGCTGAGGCGATTGAGAATTCTGACAAACTTCGCCTAATCATCCGCGGTGGCGCAGGCGTGAATTCCATCGCGCTGGATGCGGCGAAAGCTAAAGGCATTGCAGTTGCAAACACGCCTGGATTAAACACCGAAGCCACTGCCGAGTTCGCTTTCCTCTCCATGATGCAACTTCTTTGCCAACGCCAAATTCTCCGCAGCGCGGGCAATGCGCTTGACGGCTCGGCCGGTGCGCCAGAAGACTATATGGGATTTGAACTGCGCGGCAAAAAAATCGGCATCATCGGCCTAGGCAATGTTGGCTCACGCATGGCAGAAATGGCCACAGCGTTTGGGATGGACGTGTTTTGCTATGCCAGAAACAAGAAAGACCTTCCCTATCGCCAAACGCAAGATTTGGATGAGCTTTTGCGCGCGAAGAATAATGTGATTAGCTTGCATATTCCGCTATCAAAAGAGACAGAGAACATCATCGACAAAGATAAATTTGCCATGATGCGCAAAAACTCCATCCTAATCAACACCGCCCGCCCGCAATTGGTGGAGGTGGAGGCATTTGCCGAGGCGCTACAAAATGGAACTTTGCAGAGCTATGCTATTGATGGAGATCAGGATCAGATTGATCCGTTCATCGAGGCCGACCCTCTCGGGATGGGATTTTGCACTCATCACATTGCCGATTGCACCTATGAAGCGCACGCCTCAATAACCACGAAAACCATGCGCCAAGCGATTGAATTTTTTGAGAACGGGACAGAAATTAATCGAGTGTTATAGCCTAAGCCCCGAGCAAGCTCTTATATATTTCCAGCGTTTTTTGCTGCATTAATTCTTGCGAAAATTTATGCGCATTCGCAACACAATTTTCTTGCCAATTTTGCTCCGAACTCAAAGCTTTCTCAATTCCAGCTCGCATTGCCCCAGCATCATTCGGGCGCACCAAAAAGCCCGTCTCACCATTTATCACAGTTTCCAAACTCCCGCCAATTGCAGTTGCAACAATTGGCTTCCCGAGTGCCTGAGCCTCAATCGCAATTCTCCCAAACGCTTCTGGCTGGGTAGAGGCCGTGACAATCACATCCGCATTCGCCAAAACCTTCGCAATTTCGCTCGTGCCTGGCAGAATAATCACATTATCAGGTAAAATCTCTTCAATCTCACGCATATAATCAGCACTACCAACATCGCCAACAATAATACCCGTTGCATCAATACATTCCATAGCCTCAGCAAAAACTTTTTGCCCTTTCCAACGCGTAATTCGTCCCGGCAACATCACTAACTTTTTGCCCGCAGGAGCACCAATTTTCGTGCGCTCCACATCAGGACTAAACTCTTCCAAATTCACACCGCGATGGATGACTGAAATTTTCTCTGGCGCCGTGCCATAATTCTCCATCACATGTTGCTTGATAAAGTCGCTCACCGCAATCACGCGCTCGCCGCTGGCCATGACAGAGTTATATTTCCTCTTAAGACTGCCATAAATCTTATGCGTGCCATGAAAAGTTGTGAGAAAATGCGCATCCGTTTTGCCCGCCGCAATCTTCGCTGACCATGCTGGGGCACGGCTTCTGGCATGCACAACGTCAACACCCTTCTCCTTAATCAGCGCCGCAATTTTGCCCGCATTCGCCAAAATAGTGAATGGGTTTTTCTTATCCAACGGCAATTCCACATGTTCACCGCGCAGCTGCTCAACCAAGCGTCCGCCTGCTGATACCACAATAGAATTCCAACCCGCCTCGACAATTGCGTGGTCAATTTGCACCGTTCCACGCTCCACCCCACCTTGGTTGAGGGCGGGCAGCACTTGTAAAATCGTTGGTTGTTGATTGTTCATTACCAATGTTTATACTATTTCCTATGAAATGTTCAAATAAATACATACTAACCCTATCATGCCCCGACAAACCAGGGATTGTGGCAGCTGTGTCAGGATTTTTGGCGAGTGACGCCTGTAATATTTTGGAATCGGCTCAATATAACGACGAAAATAGCAATCGCTTCTTCATGCGCGTAGTTTTTTCGGGCGATGTTGACTTGAGTGAGCAATTTGCAAAAATAGGCACAGAATTTTCAATGGATTGGCAGCTATATAACACCGCCAAAAAGCCAAAAATTGTGATTATGGCATCAAAAGCCAGCCATTGCCTCAACCATATCTTGCATCGTGCGAGAGTTGGAAGTTTGAATGCAGAAGTTTGCGCCGTCATCTCCAACCATCCAGATTTGAAGGAAATGGCAGATTGGCAAAACATCCCATTCCATCATCTTCCCGTTTCACGTGAAACAAAGGCCGAACAAGAAGCGCAAGTACTCGAGTTGTTTGCGAAATATGACGCTGAGCTGCTGGTTTTAGCACGCTATATGCAAATTTTATCGCCTGAGCTGAGCAAAAGCTTGGCTGGCCGTGCAATAAATATCCATCACTCATTCCTGCCGAGCTTCAAGGGTGCAAGACCATATGAGCAGGCGTTCCAACGCGGTGTGAAAATCATTGGCGCAACGGCGCATTATGTTACTGACGATCTGGACGAAGGGCCGATTATTACGCAAGAAATCCGTCATGTGGATCATACATATACAGCCAAAAAACTCCAAGAAGCGGGAAGCGACGTAGAAAATCTAGTGCTCGCCCGCGCCTTGCAGCACCATCTTGAGCGCCGAGTTTTGCTCAACGACAACAAGACGGTTATTTTTAAATAGGACTATTTCAGATCCACAGCTTTTGGATACTCAATATCCGCAGCCGTAATGAATCCATCTTTGTCCTGCACCCACTTTTCTTTCACAGTTTCGTTATAGTTTAGATACAGTTTACCACCATAAATTTCCCAAACTTTAGGGTCGCCTTCATAGAAATTACCATCTGCCAAAGCCCACGCACAATGCCCGCCATACTGTGGAGCATATTTTTCTGGATCAGCTTTGAACGTATCCAAGTTTTCTTGGCTAGAAAATTTCCACGTTGCACCATGCCATTTTGTTTTGAATTCGCTACTACCTTTTACAGGCGCACCTTCGGTAAAATATGACACACTGTCATAGCCGCTAATCGCTTCGCTGCTGAACGTACCTGTGTATACAGCTTCTTGCGCGGAGGCAGAAGTTGTGAACAGCAGGACGAACATGCTGAAGATTGAGAATAGTTTTATAGTTTTCATTATAGTCTCCTTTGTTGTTGTTAAATTTAATGAGTATGCGGAAATTGTTCCTTTAATTTGCTATTGCTAGAGATCGTCGAAATCAATTCCTTAAGCGGCAAAGGCTTATGTCCGCGGCGGATGTTTTCCTGCCCTATCTGGAACATGATTTTATATTGCCTCATCAACACTGAATAGGCTTCACGCAAGCTTGTTTCAGAATCCCAAATATGAGTCGCCTCAGCACCTGCTCCGTTGATCTCAATGATCTTGAGATTTTCCAAATTCTCGAGGTCTGATATATTATTGAAGCGCACATCAAAACGACAGAAATATAGCTCAGGGATTTGCTTGGCCAAGCCATCCCAAGCAGCTTCCATTTCTGGCGTTATCAACTTTGCCCCATTCTTGAATATTGCGCCACGGCAATGTGAACCTGCGAATGACAAGCGGAATTTCTCACCTGATGGAATGACACTATCCAGTTTTTCTTTATGGCGCGGAAAATATAGCTCAGAAATTTTTCCAGCGCGCGGATCAGCTAAAATCAGTTCACGTAATGTCAACTTACCATCACCAACAACTTCAGGAAAACGCTTCACAGTGAGTGAAAAAATACGCCCATTCTCTTCGCTTGGCTTACGAATATAGAACAACCCAACTTCTTGCGGATAGTCATATAGCTTCTGCAAAAATAACTTCTCAGTTTTTGGAAATTGGACGATGTAGGCCGCAAGCTCGTCTGCATCTTTCACAACCTGCACACCAGCGCCACGCTCACCTTGATCTGGCTTGGCAACAATTGGAAACTCTATTCCTGCATCAGAAAGAGCGCGCAAAGATTCTTGCAAATCCACCCTTTCAATACAAACATATTCAGCAATATACTCGCTAGCAGAATCTGGCACTTGATCGAGAATTTGTTGCTTTGATTCACCAACAAAACCACCCGCAAAAATGTTAGGGTTCGCAGCCGTTGCAGTTGTTAAACCACCATAACGGACAGCAAGATAGGCGGCATAAACCTTCATCGGCAAATAGAATAACCAAGCAGGCCAGAACTCAAAATATGACAACTCTTTACTCACCCGACCTCGTTCTTTTGCGGGCAAATTTGCCGATTGAATATGGAATCAGAAGTCCAAATATAAATAAAGCAAGAATTCCAATTTCATGATACATCTTGAAGCTTTCCATAAATACTTCACCCAAGCTGAATAGCATAAAAAACAACAATCCCGTCCACGCACCAACAGCAAAAACAACGGTTAGAGCAAAAGTACGGAAGTTCGTTTTGAAAAAGCCCATCGCCGTATATGTTACAAGGCGCATCCCAGGAACGAAGCGGGCAAAGATTATGGAGAATACTATACGCTTATTGATAAAATCTTGAGTTTTTTGAGCAGCATCAAACTTCAAAAACCTCTTCATCCAAGGCCACTTCCTGAGCGCACCACCAAGCATATACAACCCCAAATCACCCAGTATAATTCCACACAAAACTGCTGCAAAGGCATACTGAGCATCAACTTCTCCACTTGCAGCAAGCAATGCAGCTGCACTTGTAGCAACATCTTCTAGAAGAAATGTCAGAGCAAAGAGAACCAGCAAAAGCGCTATCTTGTTCTCTGCGAAGCCCACTAAGTATGTATATATCTCATTATCCATCATCTGCTCTTCATAATACACTACACAAAGAAATTTATTGTATGTTTGTAGTTGACTAACTGTAAACTTTACATTCGGGAGCGGGAAGTTTAGATTATTCTTATAGAAATATACAGGAGAAAATTATGCTAAGCAAAAAAGCTAATATTGCGATTAGAATCTTAAGTGCATTCATTTCATTCGTGTTCGTACAGTCTTTGTTTTTCAAATTCTCTGGCGCGCCCGAAACAGTGCATATTTTTTCAACATTAGACGCTTGGGCAGAAAATTCTCTAGGACTTAAGGGGCTATTTTTATCACCAGGGATTTTTAATGCATATGTGGTTGGCTCAGCCGAGCTTGTTGCAGCTTTGTTGCTAATTGGCGGCTTAGTGACCAAGTTCAAAATTCTCAACCCACTTGGAGCATTACTGGCAATGGGAGTGATTAGCGGAGCAATTTTCTTCCATCTTTTCACACCACTAGGCGTTGAAGTTCAGGGCGATGGTGGCGAACTTTTTGTAATGGCTTGCGGGATTTGGATTTCATCAGCAATCATCTTATTCTTGCAAAAAGAGACGCTGAAAAAACGAGTTAATTAATGAGCGAACCTACTCACAAAGAATCTTTACTGCTTAGCTTAGATGCATTGCTAAAAGACTTTCAGGGCGTGTGCGACAGCGTGCCTGCGGGAATTTATACTAGCAAAGAAGGATCGTCATCGATTGGCGAACATCAGCGACATATTTTGGAATTTGCAAAAGTTTTAATTGAGCAATGCGGGTCGAAAGAAGTTGATTATGAATCTCGCAATCGTGACAAAAGATGCGAGGTTGATTCTTGCTATGCAGCTGAAATTTTCACAAAGAATATTGCAGACCTAAAAACTATTATAGAAAAATCTCCTCTTGATCAAAACATCAGCGTCCAAGAATCGCCAGGATTTGGCATTGAGAAAGTCTCCGTTGCATCTAGCTTAGGGCGCGAACTTCTGTTTGTTATCCAGCACAGCATTCATCACTTTGCTATTATCAAGATGCTTGCCAAGCAGCAAGGAATCAAATTTCCACAAGATTTTGGGGTGACTTCGGCAACGCAGAATTACAACAGACTGCTATCTTCTAGCAAATCAGCATAGTAAATATGTGCACAGTTACAATTCAGCGCAAGAATTCTGAAATTATCATTACGATGAATCGTGATGAACGGCTTGAAAGAATGCCTGAGTTGCCTCCAAAAATGTGGAAAGGCAGCTTCTTAGCACCCATAGATCCAG
This sequence comes from Rickettsiales bacterium, assembly GCA_023301015.1. The sequence continues at coordinate 13,410 of JALZVI010000325.1, forward strand.
AATCTGGAGGAACATGGGCTGGGGTTAACCGTGAAGGGAAATGGGCATGTTTGCTCAATGGCTACTTAACCGAGGAGAGAGAAATTCAAACTCCAAAATCTCGGGGAGAAATTATACCAAGAATTTTATCTGACGGCGCTCAATTGGACGATATGGACTTATCAAGCTTCAGTTCATTCAAAGTCATAACTGGTGAAGAAGAAGAAGAAGAAGAAGAAGAGATATATGAATATTTCTGGGATGGCAGCGAGCTAACTAAGAATTGCATTGGTGATACTGAGTGGTTTTTCCAGACATCCTCTTCGCTTAGCCAAGATCAGGTGCAGGAATATAGAGCAGCGGCCTTTTCAAAA
>JALZVI010000326.1 GCA_023301015.1 Rickettsiales bacterium
GCACGTCAAACTATCATACGTCACAATCAAATGGAACAGCGGCGCGGCAAAGCTTGCAGAGTATTTTGATAACGGGTTTGGGTGATTTTATTTGAAATAAAGTGCATTTAGCTGTTGCAAGGTGTAACGTAATGTGTCACAAGGCGTCATAAGTTAGGCAACAAAACAAAGATTGATTATGACTAAGGCAACATTTAAAAAAGTTAACAAATCTATCGAGGGCATGGGCTTTGAGCTTGTTAAAGGCCGAGGATATTTTTGGTTTGCAGCACTACCTAACACCCCAATCGAGATTGATGCGCCTCCGAGCGTGCCTGTTATGCATCTTAAAGAACTTACACTTGAGCAATGGGTAGAGGCGGCTAACAATTAATTTATGATAATAACACAAATTAAAGACCGAATAGTCTTGCAAAGTGACACGTAACGTGTCATAAGATGTTATCAGACAGGCAATCAAGCCAACCTTATAGGAGACTGATATGACTTTGACCGCAATGAAAGCAAAAGGCCTCGTAGACTTATTTGAGAAAGACGACCACGGCTTTAAGTTTATGGCTGATTTCGCTGAAACTATTGACTGGGCAACTGAAAGCGTTTTGCTTGCAGCAATGGAGCTTTCATATGACTGATGAGCATATGAGAGCTTGGGCTAATGATTTCAACGACAATAGAGTTGGGCCACTCTTTCACGGAATAATTGACGCAGTGATAGATGCTCAAACGCCAGAGGAAATAAGAAGAATTGAGGCGCGCATGAGATATATGTCCAACTCAATAGCATCATACAAAAACATTAAATTTCCAACGCACGAGGATTACTCGGCAGTTGGATGAACCGTAAAGAATTTCTTGACGGTTTGATGGTGTGTCTAGAAATTCAATGCAGGATTATACGTTTCCGACACATATAAGGAATAGGACATGAATAAAGACAATACAACTGATTTTAAATCTTTAAAAGAGTTTCTGAACGAGCTTAATCTAGCGGTAAGCGGTTTAAATAGGGGCGTGAAAATTCAAGGTGAGTATAATGGCGTCACTCTGTCACCTGAAGAGCTAATGAGGCTTTCGTATGACTTAACAGCTTTGGCGTTAGGAGAAAGACCGTGAATATAAAAAAGCTTAAAGACAAGCTTGATAATAAACTTTTAGCAGATGATGTCCCTATTATAGTTTTAGATGCATATGATACTGACGTTTCGTATGGTGTAAGGATTGAGCAAAACAGATTTGGGCGATGGGCTGTATTCATTGATGTGGATGCGGAAGCAGTATGACTTACCGTAAACGATACGAAGCCCTAGGCTACAACGTAAGCACATGGGCGCGCCGTTGCGGGGTAGCCCGTCAAACTATAATACGTCACAATCAAATGGAGGGGCGGGGCGAGATTGATAAGATACCAAAGCCGTTCTTTGTGATCTTGGATTTGCTTGAGGGCAGCGCTTGACGTTTGCGGGGGTTTTTTGTATTAAGATTAGGCTGACAGTTGATGAAAGCGAGGGTGTGGGGGTTCTGCCAAGAATTTAACCCTGCTCTATCTGTCCACAATTAGTGACTTGTGGTGACGTCCGAGAATAGAACGGGTCTTGAGTGAGCGCCGTAGGCGAGGTATCTGGCAAGATAACATCCTCGTCTGCGGCGCATATAAAAACTACTTGCGTTTCCCGCAAAAATAATATACGTCTCAACTCGGATATGTGCGCCTAGTGATTTGCTAAGGCGCTTTTTGATTCTAGGGATGCATTCTGATAAGCCCTGAATAGCGGATATTGTCATTTTCCGTGATTACTGTCGAAAACTTAACTGTAAACGACAACTCGCCACAGGCGAAACTCATAGCGGCTTAATTGACGCGAGGCTTAGGCGGCTAGCTAGTAACAGAAAGTCGCCATTTTCACATTTTAAATCAATTCACAAGATGAAGCCTTATGGCAGTCTAGGAGGTGAGTATGAGTAAGCTAACCGCCAAGCAAGCCCGTTTTGTCGAAGAATATCTTATTGATTTGAATGCAACGCAGGCCGCTATCCGTGCGGGATACAGCGAAAAGACCTCACACGCCATTGGTCAAGAGAACCTTAGAAAACCTATAATAGCTGAAGCCGTGGCAAAAGCTCGCCAAGAGCGCTCTGAAAAGACCAAGAGTAGTGCTGACTGGGTTGTTGAAAAGCTAGAAAAAGAGGCTGAGGATGCGGCTAATAGCGGAGCTGAACGTATTTCAGCTCTTGATAAGCTTGGTAAACATCACGGCATATACGAGGTCGATAACTCACAGAAAACAGTTATCCCGCCTACTGTAATGATGTTTGCAGCGCCTGATATGCCTTTGCCTGAAGGCGATGACGACTAAAGGCGTTATTGAGCTTGTCCCAAAGCTCGTTCCTATATTCAGCGATAGAGCTGACGAAAAGATAAGATATAGATGCGCATGGGGTGGTCGTGGTTCTGGTAAGACGCGCTCATTCGCTAAGGCATTAAGCACTAAAGCGCTAGCCTTCGCTCTTGCTGGCGTAACTGGCATGATACTATGCGGGCGTGAGTTTCAAAACAGCCTTGACGAAAGTTCAATGGCTGAAATTAAAGCCGCGATTAGGTCAGAACCAGAGCTGTTAGAGCCATATTTTGACGTTGGCGAGAAATACATTCGCTCTAAGCCGTTCTTATCGGGCCGCGTTGATTTTAAGTTTGCAGGGCTGTCACGCAATATCGACAGCATTAAGTCCAAGTCTAATATTCTAATCCTTTGGGTAGATGAAGCCGAGAACGTAAGTGAAAAGGCTTGGCGTAAGATTACCCCATCCGTTCGGGCTGAAAGCAGTAAACCAAGCACTGAGGGCGAAGATTATTACGCTTATCACTCTGAAATATGGGTGAGCTGGAACCCTGAAAGACGTAACAGCGCGACGAACAAGCGCTTTAGGTTAAACCCGCCTAGCAACTATAAGGGCGTCGAGGTTAACTGGTCAGATAATCCGTGGTTTCCGTCTAGTCTTAACATTGACCGCTTAAACGACAAGAAAGACAGACCAGAGCATTATCCGCACGTATGGGGCGGGCAGTATTTAACCGTGATGGACGGCGCTTACTACGCTACACAGCTACTTAAAGCGCGTGAGAGCAAACGGTTCCTGCCGAACATAGAGCGCGAAAAGCTCAATAAAATTTATTCAATCCACGATATAGGCGGGACCGGTAAGCGCTCCGATGCTTATACGATTTGGGTCTTTCAGGTTATCAATGGTCAGATTAAATGGCTGAATTACTACGAAGCGCAGGGGCAAAGCGTTGAGTATCATGTGCGATGGATGCGTTCTAATAGCTATGAGGATTGCTACATATTCTTGCCGCATGATGGCGAGGTGGGCGATGCACATGCAAAGTCATGGCGTAATCATTGGGAAGACGCGGGTTTTGATGTTGAATGCGTACCTAATCAGGGCGCAGGGGCGGCACTGGATAGGGTGACGTCAACACGGCTGCTATTTGACCGCATGTATTTTGACGAACCTAAGACGCAAGCGGGTGTCGAGGCGATTAGTTTCTATCACGAAAAGATAGACGAAGAACGCGAAATAGGCCTTGGCCCTATGCACGATTGGTCAAGTCACGGCGCGGATGCGTTCGGCATGATTGGCGTGATTTTTGACGATATTAAAACAACAGGGAACGGGGCGAAGCGTCTTTTAGTTCCTAAGATTGGAGCGGTTTGATGGATGCTGTGCAGGCCGCAAGGTTGGATTTGAGCATAGAAATGGCATCCAAACCTTATCTGCATGATTGGGTCGGCGCTGAAGAATACCCAAACACGAAGGCTTTAAGCGACAAGAAGATTGAAGAGTGCCGAGACGTTCTTACGCAGGCGGCGGACGGAAACACAATTTGGTATTACAGCGACCTTCCAACGATGGGTAATAAATTCCGTCAAGGGAGCATGTGCGCGCTTACTGGTTTGCCTTGGTCAGAGGTTAGAGATTTTACTATTGAGGAGCGGCGCGCAATGGGCCGCCAATCCTAATGGACGGTGAGCGCTTAATCGCACTGGCGATAATGATACACTCAGCAATCTACTTACTAGACCTTTATTTAGCTTATTTCAAAGATGAAGACGAAGAGGAAGCCCGATGATTAAGTATAGAATTACAAAAGCTGATGGATGGGTGCAAATCGGAGCGGCTGGCGTTGTTGTGGCTCAAGCCATATCAGGCTCGCCCCTTATCGCTATCTCAGCGGCTATGCCAGATGTTACTGACCCTGACTTGGCTCACTTTATTCTGCGCCCTGATAATGAAAATCTATTTCAGATGGAAATTGCAGCACCGCTTTGGGCTTATTCTGTTGGCAGTTCCACTATCATGGTAAGTCAAGACGGAGCCTAGATAGTGCCTAACCCGCAAAACTCTAGCAATGTAGCCGATGTGACGGCCAAGAGGGCAAGCTCAAAGCGTGACCTTTCTGATGGGCAAATCCTCGGCATATTGAAGTCTGAAAAGGAAAACTCGGTTGGGTTTTCAGGCTCAGGCGACACGCTAGACCAGCAAAGAATACGCGCTCTTAGATATTACAAGGGCGATATGCGGGATGTTGCTGTTGCAGGTGATAACCGCTCTAGCGCGACTGATTCCACGGTAGCTGATACGGTTGAGACTGTATTGCCTGACTTGATGGAGATATTCACTGAGGAAGAGGCTGTAGCGTTTGAAGCGCTTAGTGATGATGATGCAGACGCTGCGCAGGCCGCTACCGATATGGTACGCGATATCATCTTCAATCAAAACGAGGGATGGTTAGCGCTTTATAGCGCGTTTAAAGATGCTCTTGTCGCTAAGCTTGGCGTTATTAAGTTTTGGTATCAAGAGGGCGAACGCGAAGAGCGCAAAGTCTCAGAAGACGAGGCCCGTTCACTTAAGATTGGCGAACAATTAGAGCAAGTCCAAGAGGAAGACGAAGATGGCGAGCTGTCTATTCAGTATTACGCGGTCAAGCAGACTGAACCCAAAATCATGGTTGAGGCTGTTGATCCCGGCGACTTCTCAGCAAGTGACGATACGGTACGCATTGTTGACGCTGATTACTGCGTCCACCGCTCTGATGAGAGAATACAGGACTTACTAGAGCGCGGGTACGATGAAACCAAGGTGTTAAGCCTTGACCGCCATGACGCTGATACGGACACAACAGATTATGCCCGCGATACGGTAGGCGAGACGAACGCAAGCGATAACGACACTGATGAGTATATGCGCCACGTCACAATCAATGAGCATTACATTCGCACTGATGTTGACGGTGACGGAATTAAATACTGGAAGTTCACGACAAGCACGGATGAAAGCCTAATTCTTGACCGTGAGGAAGTTCGCGGCATTCCTTTTGTCACGTTTACGCCGTTTATCAATCCGCACAGATTGGTAGGGCTGTCAATTGCCGATAAGACGCTGGAAAGCCAAAAGACCAAGACAGCGCTTAAGCGGATTATGCTAGACAGTGCTTACTTTGCACTTAATCAGCGCCTTGTTGTTTCAGACCGTGAATCCAATGAGTTCACAATGGCTGACCTGCTTAGAAACGAGCCTGCCGTACCTATTCGGGCTAAATCAGTAACGGCTGTTGCGCCTATTCAGTCTGCGGGCCTTGGCTTTGATGTGCTTGGCGGCCTTGAGTACGAGGCTTCGGACGCAGAGACACGCAGCGGCGTTATTCGTAACGCACAGGGCTTAAACCCTGACAGCTTGCACGACACGGCCTCTGGTCAAGCATCTATGCTGACTATGAGCCAAAAGCGAACACGCATGATAGCGCGATGTTTTGCAGAGACAGGCTTTCGTGATTTATGCGTTGGCGTTTACGAAATACACCGCTTGTACGTTAACCCAGAGGCTCCGCCGCGTAACAGTATGTCTATTCAGATTGGCGCGAATGGGTCGCAGGCTAAACTATCCGCAATGGGATTATTCAACGGCGCTATGTCTCAGGTCATTGAGGTTCAAGGCGGCGCTAACGGGCCTATCATTGATTATGACAGCATCTATCAGGCGTTCACGAAAATGGCCGAGTTAATGCCTCTTAAGGGTCTAGCGAATATCATTAAGAAGCCGCCCCCGCCTAATCCGCAAGCACCGCCGCCGCCCGACCCTGAAATGGAAAAGGTCAAGGCTGAAATGCAAATGAAACAGGCTGAAATGCAGCAAACGGCACAGATGGAGGCGCAAAAGCTGCAATTAGACACGCAGGCCAAGCAAGCCGAATTAACCGCCAAGGCGCAACAGGCGCAGCTTGATAACCAGCTAAGGCGCGACGAAGCGGCGGCTAAGATTACAATGATGCGCGAAGATGCGGGGCTTAAGGCTCAGTTAGCGCGCGAAAAGGCGACATTCGAGGCCAGCCTAGCCCGCGAAAAGGCCGAGTTTGAAAAAGAAATGGCAGAGCGTAGTTTTGCACAGCAATCACGCATGGCTGAAAACCAAGTGACGCTTAAGAAAAACCGTGAAGGTGGGGATTTGGATAAATGACGTTGAAGACGGGTATTAAATATAACCGCCGCAAATCAATTGGCGACTACTTCCTCTATGCTTCACCTTGCGGCAACACAATCGCATTAAAATCTCACAGGACGGTAAAGTCTGTTACTTTTAAGAATTTAGATAAATGACCCCCGAACAAATCAAAGAACGCGCAAGACGTGCTGAACAAGCCCTTGAGTTTGTCGGCGGCGAGTTAACCGCCATGCGTAAGAATATCTACAAAGCCCTCGAAGATGATGTGTCGCCAGATGGGGCTTATAAATCCGCAATCGTACTATCCGCATTATCGGAAATCGAAACCCGCTTAATCAAAGCAGTTAAAGAACCAGAGCACCAAAAGGAACTCAGTAAACAATAATCAATCACAAAGCAGTCTTAAGGAGATGAAGCTATGAGTGAAGAAACACAGGCGGCAGAAGCCGCACCCGCGCCAGTAGAGGCCGCGCAGTCAAACGACATTACGACAGAGGAATATGTAGCCGAGAAACGGGCCGCTAGGGAGGCCGCACAGGCCGAGCAATCCGAAACGGTAGAAGACACGCAAGACGCGCCGAACGACGATGTGGACGCGCCAGAAGCCGATAAAGGCGATGAATTACCGCTTGAAGCAGTGGCGGAGGAAGAATCAACAGAAGACCAGCCCCAAGGGGTCGAGGTCGATGGTGAAGAGGTGGCCGATGAGCAAGTCGAACCGCCTCAGTTTTGGACTAAGGAAGGTAAAGAACACTTTGCCACGCTGGATAAGGTAACGCAGGCTTACGTCTCTAATCAGACGAAACTAGCTCAAGCGAATGTATCGCGTATTCAGACGGACTTAGAGCAAACTAAAAGCGGCCTACAACAGGACTATCAAGCCAAGCAGACGCAACTTGATAATGTTATAGGTCTAGCAGAGGCGTTTGTCGCCACTGATGCAAATTTTAGTGATGATGACCTTTATAAGGCCATTCTATCAGGTGATGTTACGCCAGAGCAGGCGCAGTCAATGAAGCTACACCGCGATGCACATACGCAGCGCTTGGAGCAGTTGAAGGCCGAGGTTGAGCGGGCAAAAACTGCGAACTACCAGAGTTTCGTTAAGACGGAATTTGAAAAGCTCGCTGAGTTATCGCCAGATTTGCATAAGAGCCAAGAGACACGGACTGAGGTCGCCCAATACCTTATCAAGGCGGGCGTGCCAGAAGACGGACTCAAGAACGCTGATGCGGTTAGTATGTCGATTGCCCACAAAGCTATGCTTTGGGATAAATCACAAGACAAGCTAGCCAAAGCACCAAAAAAAGCGGCTGTGCCGCCTAAGAGGGTTTCACGACCTAAAAAGGCCGCAGCTAATCAAACATCAAAATTGAAAACAGCTAAGCAACGCTTCAATCAAAGTGGTTCAAGAGACGATTATGTCGCCTATCAAGCCGCTAAAAGGGAGGCCGCCGCCAACGCTGTTTAATGGAGAACCATTATGGCAGTGCCACAGAATACATTTACTTCGCCAGTTGCAGTTGGTAACCGCGAAGACCTTTCAGACGAACTCTCACGGATTGAGCCTGAAAAAACCCCGTTCTATTCCAATATCGGAAAAGCAACGGCAGACGCTACTTATACAGAGTGGCAAATCGAAAGCCTTGAAGCCGTCGATGACAACAACGCCCACGCAGAAGGTGACGACACAGCAATTCAGCCGTCAAGCAACCGCGTTCGTCCCGGCAACCGTACACAAATCTTCAAGAAATCTGTAAGCATTTCAGGTACGCAGCAAGCAGTCACGACTGCGGCTGTTGCTGATGAATACGAGCATCAAAAAGCTAAAAAAATGATTGCGATGCGCCGCGATTGTGAACGCGCCATGCTTTCAAAGCGCGGCTCTAACAAAGAGGGCGAAGATAGCGCGGGCGCTGCTGTTCCAGCGGTTAACGGCGCTCCAGCAGGTCGCCGCATGGGCGGTGCTCAGGCGTGGATTACCACAAACGTTAGCCGTGGTGCTGGCGGTGCAAACGGCGGATTTGTAACCTCAAACGTGATGGCCCCTACAGCGGGTACAGCGCGTGTGTTCACTGAAGATTTGCTCAAAGAAGGCCTTAACAGCCGCTTTGTGAACTCGGGTAACGCCTCGCCAAATCTATCGGCTTACATGTCGGCTGATTTGAAAGAAACGTTTGCAAGCTTTCCGGGTCTATCTGAAACACGCGACAAGGCTTCACGTAGCTCTAAGCGCGTCATTCACGGCGCTGTTGACGTCTATGTCGGCAACTTCGGCACAATCACAGCCATCCCGCACGCTTACGGGCTTGATGGCGATGAGGTGTTGATTGTCGAGCATGGTTACTGGAAAAAAGCCATGCTTCGCGGCGCACAGACCACACCGCTTGCGGTCACAGGCGATACGATGAAGTCACAGATTATCAAAGAGTGTACGCTTAAGTGCCTCAATGAAGAGTCTGCAATCCTTATCGCTGATTTGACGTCTTAAGCCTCAATTAAATTAAATAACGAACCTCGCCTTTTAGGCGGGGTTTTTTCTTATGGAAGAACACTATGACACTTGATGAATTGAAAGCCAAAGCTGATGTGCTTGGCATTGAGTACGGCGCGCGCATTGGCGCAAAGGCGCTGGAGAATAGAATTGCAGAGGCAGAGGTTGTTGAGCCTACGCCCGCCGCCGAGGGCGCAGACGCAGCCCCCGTGCTTGCCGCGCCGCAGGAAGACGAACCAGATGCGAAAGTTGATGTGGAGCCTGTTGAGGGCCAAGTCAAAGTTCGCATTACCAAAAAAGGTGACGGCCAAGTATTTGACGGCAAAGGCGGGAAATTCGCATGGAAAGACACGCCAAACTTACCGCTTAAATCCGCTCAGTCTTTAGAAGACAAGGGTTGGGCAGAAATTGAGTAAAGTATTTGTCCCCCCGCATTTAAGGCCTTATCAGCCTTCGGGGTACGAATTATTCAGCTATGACCCGTTATCGGGTATGGCGACTTGGCGGCGCTTTGAGTACAATTCAAAAGACCCGTCAAAGTCTAAAACCCTATTCGTGCGCTCACAAGACGCAGCGCCTGTTTTAGATGACAACAAATCCACCCAATACAACGCCAAGGGCACTTTCACGCAGAAAGACCGCATGGGTGTTAGGGCTGCGACTATCCCAATGATTGTTCAGCAAAAGTGGATGATTGAAGACGGCGTTGACGTGGCGCTCATGGGCCAATGTCCTTGGACAGACCGCAAGATAAAGCAAAAGCTTAACTCAAATGAATACGCACATCTAAGAGTAGCGGAGTTTCGTATATGATAACCGACTTCGCCAGCCTCCAGACCGAGATTTGGAATGAGCTTAACCGCAAAGACTTAGAGCCAAAGACGCCTTTATGGGTGCAGCTTGCCGAGTCGCGGTTGCGCCGCGATTTGAATGTCGGGCGCGGCCATGAAAATAACGCGGCTTACCGCAATCCATACGCCTCGCTTGACGGCGTTGAAACCACAACGAATTATGTCTTGGACAATCACCCAGACGTTTACTTTTACGGCTCACTTTTACACTCAGCCCCATATCTTGATGATGACCAAAGAATTGCGACATGGGAGCGATATTACTACGCCGCCGTGGAGCGGATTAATCTAAGGGCGCAGCAGTTTCCAGCGACCACGGATGAACATTACTTGCAGCTTTCATCAAATAACCCTTGCCCGATTGTTCGGGATGAAGATAAAGTTCAGCGCAGTATCGAACCCGCGCCAGATGATAATAACGCGCCTGTTGACGGCGTATTAATTGACCCTGCCGAAGCCTTAACTATTGGCGGCGTGACTTATACAAATCCAAATCCGATTGGCGGGTTTAGCCTTGAAGTCGCAAGACCTATCAGCGCAAGCAATGCATTAGCGGCTGGATTAGTGGCTGAACCTGACGCGCCAGACGCGATAACAGTACCGCCGCAAGACGGTCATGTGCTGAACGGCATCACTTACATTAATCCTAACCCTATCGGCGGCTTGAGTATTGAGCTTGATTTGCCTGTTACCGCTGCATCGCTTTTAGCGGCTGGGTTAGTCGCGCAAGCGCCAAGCACAATAGTTATCGCGCCTCAAGAGGGCTGCATAATCGACGGCGTGACTTACATTAATCCAAACGAGGTTGGCGGGCAGAGCATTGAAGTTGAAACGCCTATTACAGCGGCGTCACTCTTGGCTGCTGGTCTAGTTGCTGCCGATGACGGCGGCTGCACAACATTCCTGCTAGTTTAGAGGTTTACCTATGACAATTGCACCACTCTCACAGCAAAATAGGCCTGCATCACCAGTTGTTACGAACCTTGTCACCCATCCCACGATTGGCGCGAGTTCGTTTACATGGGGGTCTATTCTTAACGCCAGCATTCGCAACATTGTGGAGAAAGTTAATGAGCTTATCAATGCCAACAATCAAAACGCAACGGGCTTCACGGTTGGCGAGCTTCGGCATTGGGTAGGAAACGAGGCAAGTATCACGGCTGTATGGGGTTCAGGATGGCGTATCTGCAACGGAACAAATGGAACGCCAAACCTTGCGGGCCGCGCACTGATAGGCTCAGGCGGGTCTTTTGCCTTGAACGACAGCGGAGGCTCATTGCAGGCCACTACGGCAGCTGGCGGCGCACATGCGCATGGCAACACGGAAGGCCACGCGCTTACAGAAGCGGAGCTTCCTTCGCATACTCACGGCGTAACTGACCCCGGCCACGCGCACAACTACGCAAGAGCAAGTGCCACTTCTGGCGTTGATAATGATACCGATTTAAGCGCATTTATAGGAAACTCAAATGTGCAGACAGGGAGCGCAACAACGGGCATAACTTTAGATAGCACAGGCAGCGGCGAGGCGCACAGTCACAACGTAAGCGAAGGCGGTAGTCACACGCACACGGTTGATATCAACCCGCCGCACCATGTCGTGCATATCATCATGTATTTCGGCTAATGCCTTTAGTTAGTGTCGCCCTGCCGCCGGGGTATTACGCAAACGGGACAGAATACCAGTCTCAAGGCCGCTATTATGACGGCAATTTGATAAGGTTCTATGAGGGCCAAATAAGACCTATAGGCGGTTGGCGCGTTATCTCTCAAGTCCCTGTTAATGGCGCGGCGCGTGAATTGACGACTTGGCGGGCTAATGACGGGACAATATGGGCGGGCATTGGAACAAGCACAAATCTCTATGTTATGTCGCGCGGGGGAGACGTTAGCGATATTACGCCCGCAGGATTTACCGCAGGGATTGACAACGCGGTCAATGGTGACGGCTACGGGGCGAATTTATACAGCGCGGGTATTTACGGGCAAAGCGCGGCCAGCGAAACGAACGTCATTGGCGCTACGGTGTGGAGCCTTGACCAATGGGGCGAAAACCTTGTCGCGGTTGCCGAAAGTGACGGCACTGTTGTTGAGTGGGTTCCGCCGACGACTGCGGCGGCTGCGGCCCCTGTTGCAAATGCACCAAGCGCTAGGTTTTTGCTAGTCACAGACCAGAATATTTTAATGCTATTTGGCGCAGATGGCGATGTGCGCAAGGTTAGGTGGTCAGACCAAGCCAATAACACTGAGTGGACAGCAGCGGCTAACAATCAAGCGGGCGAATTCTTTTTAGAAACTGAAGGCGAAATCCTAAAGGGCGTTAAGACGCCAAGGGGTGCTTTGATATTCACGGATGCGGACGTTTGGCTTGCGACCTATGTCGGGCCGCCATTTGTTTATACTTTCGAGCGTGTCGCGCAGATTGACGGGCCTGTGACAGGTAACGCGGTTGTGCTTGCCGATAGCGATGTGTTTTGGATGGGCGCAAACGGGTTTTACTCATATACAGGGATTGTTCGGCCTCTTCAGTGCGATGTTTCAGACCGCGTATTTAGCAATATAAACAGAACACAATTAAGCAAGGTCACAACGTTTCATAATTCAGCGTTTGGCGAAGTGTGGTGGTTTTACCCCGATGATAGCGCGATTGAAAACAATAGTTACGTCATTTATTCATACCGCGAAGGCCACTGGACAACAGGCAAACTAGACCGCTTATCTGCTATTGATAGAACGCCGTTTAACAACCCATTGGCGATTGATGAGCGCGGCGTTGTATTTGAGCATGAAATCGGAACAAACCGCGATGGACTTGATGTGTTTTTGGAGGGCGGGCCGATTGAATTAGGCGAGGGCGACAGAGTTCACCACGCGCATAAATGGCTACCAGACCAAAACGGATTAAGTGACGGTACAGTCAGATTTATAACCCGCATTTACCCGCAAGGCGATGAGTGTGAGTTCGGGCCTTATCCTTTGTGCGAAACAACTGATGTTCGCATATCAGGACGCCAGACGAAGGTGCGTTACGATATGATTACGGATTCGGACTTTCGCATAGGTGACAACCGCGTTGATGTGAAAACGAGGGGTAGACGATGAGATTGCCCCGCCCTTTGCCGCAATACGACCAACGGACAGCTGAAAAGACAAATGAGCTTATTCAGAGCGAGTTTAGCGACCGCCGCAAGAACACGGAACGCCTAATTTTAACAAGCCCCAATGGAACGCCTTATGTTGTTGGCGTGACTGATGCGGGCGCACTAGAGGTCACGCCTGCCTAATGTACTACGGTAAAATCAAAGCCCTGATTTGGATGGCTTTAAACGCAAACCCTGAATGCACAGAAACCTTTGATGATGTGCAGGACGCCGTAAAGAGCGGACAGGCGCAGTTTTGGGAATATGAGGAAACAATAGCGGTAACTCAAATGAAGGGCGTCTCGCTTCATATATGGCTCTTGGCGGGCAAATTAGGCGGCGTTCCGATGCTCATAGAGCGCTCACAGGAATTTGCGCAAGAAAAAGGCCTTCACGGCATTGTTATAGAAAATTGGCGTCGAGGGTGGCGCAGATATTTAGCGCCGCATGGCTTTTACGAGCTTAATGGTTGGTTAGTTAAGGAGATTTAAATGGGCGGTAAAGAAGAAAGAACGAATAACACTGTTGACCCGTTCACGCAGCAGAATTTTGAGCAATCAAGCGGCAATATTCGCTCGATACTGGACGCAAACCCGTTTCAGTCTTTTGATAACCCTTTGGTAGCGGGAACGAATGACACGCAGGCGGCGGCGCTTGACCAATTCACGGCCAATCAAGGCTTATCGTCAAACACGCTTAATCAGGCGCAGACAGCGGCGCAGGGCGCGGCTAACTTCACGCCGCAATCCTTTGCCAATGCTGATTTGTCGCCATTCCTTAACCCGTTTACGCAAAATGTCATTGACGCGTCTACGGGCGAATTAAGACGCCAGAACGAAATCACGCAAAACGGCATTAACTCACAAGCGGCGCAGTCAAACGCATTCGGCGGCTCACGTCATGCTATTCTCGGTGCAGAGCAAAACAGGAACTTTAATAGCCAATTAGCAGACACGGTAACGGGCTTGAACTTCGATAATTTCAATTCAGCAGCGTCATTGTTTGGACAGGACGCAGACCGCCAAGTTCAGGGCGCTAATCTTAATCTAAACGCGGCCAATCAATTAGGCGTATTGGGGCAGGCGCAGGGCAATGAAACCCGCGCTAACGCACAGGCATTAAATGCCTTCGGAACGCAAGAGCAGCAAACAGAGCAAGCGCGACTAGATGCTGAATATCAAGAGTTCTTACGGGCGCAAGATGACCCATTCAGGCGCGCGCAAATCGAGCTTGGCATATTGGGGGCAACGCCAACGATTACGGATAGCACGACAACGCAAAGCCCCGGCACTCTCGGCTTACTTGGCGGCGGCATTAGCCTTCTTGGCGGCGTGATTTAGGGGATTATATGTTTGGTAATTTTAAATTCGACCCATCAAAGCTTAAAAACGCGCTTAGCGTTGTAGGCGGCGGCTTAAAGGATTTGGACGGCTCTTTTGGGACTAGTAACCTCAAAGGCGCACAGCAAGAGATTGAGCGGCAGAAGCAAATGGCGCAACAAAAACAATTGTTAGCTCAGGCCACGCAAGGGCTAAGCCCACAACAGGCTGCATTGGCTCAGATTAACCCACAGGCTTTCTCGCAAAGGCAAATTTCTAATCAGTTCCAAGACCCGTTAGCGGTGCAGGCGGCGCAGCAGGCGCAGCAACAGCAGGCGTTTACACAAAACCGCCAGACGCAAAATGACCAATTCTCGCAAACCCGCGCTACTCAAAATGACACTAACGCGCTTACTCAGCAAGGGCTTGATAATCAGTTCCGACAAGATGGACGCCAGATACAGCAGCAGCAATTCGGCGCTCAGCAAGAATTTAGAACTAATGACGCACTACGCCAGCAAGGCAATGCGGATAGAGTGTTTGCTGCAAACCAAGGTCAACGCGCGCAAGATAATGATTTTCGCAATCAGCAATTCCAAGAAAACCGCTTCCAAAAAGATAGAAATTTTCAGGCGTCACAAACTCCCGACCCTATCGCGCTAGCCAAAGAACAGCGCGCCGCTACTGAGTTTCAGCAAGAGCAAGACGACAGAACGGCGGCGGCCAGTACAGCTGATGCACAGCGCGGCGGCGTTCTTGACCAAATCAAACGATTACGCGGCGAAGGTGAATTATCAGGCGGGTTTAACGCTCTGTTTGGGGGCGACCGCATATTTAATCCAGCAAGCAGATTGCCGGGTTCCAATAGAAATGATGCTAATGGCGTTCTTGAGCAAATCGTTAGCAACCTCACGCTTGATAAAATCGCCAACTTTAAAGGCGCTATTTCGGATAAAGATTTGGAGATTGCACAAGGCGCGGCCACACGGCTTCAAAAACGCAATATCTCAGACAGTGAAGCGAAAAAAGCCCTTGATGAGCTATTCACGGCATTTGGTGGGCAGGCTCCAGCTTCGGACGATAATTTTTCAAATTTAAGCGACGATGACCTGCTTAAAATTATCAATGGTGGGTAAACTATGACACCGCAAGAAGCCCGCAAAGAACTAGCCCGCCGTGAATTGGCTCGTAGACAGTCTACGCAAACGCCCGCACAGCCGCAAAAGAACAGCAAGGCGTTTAGTGTCGGTGCAGGCATTGCAGGCGGCTTACGGGGCGCGACATTGGGCGCAAGTGACCATATAGAGGCGGGATTATCCAGCGCCTTCCCATCTAACTTTATGGCGGGCGGCGCAGACGTGCGGTTTGGTGATTTTGACGGAAACTTGCAGAAAATCCGCGATAGGAATGACGGGGTAGAAAAGCAGGCCCCTGTAGCGTCTGGCATCGGAAAAGTTAGCGGCGCTATCTTAGGCGCTGGGAAGCTTGCGGCGGCAGGAAAACTACCAAGCCAAGCAATCAAGGGTAGAGGTTTATTAGCAACAACAGCAGGCGCAGCGGCTGATGGCGCGGCATTCGCTGGCGCTGAATCCCTTTTAAGTGGCGATAGCTTAGGTGAGGCGGCTGGTAGTGGAGCTGTCGGCGCAGGCATTGGCGGCATTTTAAACGGCGTCACACGCGGCGCAGGTAAAGCGCTCGCCCCTATTGCAGCTCCTGTTGCGGCACGGTTAAACCCGCAAGGCGCGGCTACTGATTTTTTACGCAAACGGCTGGAGCGCTCAGGGCAATCAATCGAAGATATTACAGCTAAGTTTCGCTCAGCCTCTAACGACGGCAACAATCAGTTAACCGTTGCGGATGCGCTAGGCAATGAAGGCCAAAGGGCGCTTTCAGGTATCGCAAGAACGCCAGGTGCAGACCGTAATAGGATTGCTGAATTCTTGAACAACCGCCAACAAGGGCAGGCCGATAGAATATCACAAGACATTTCGGGCGGGTTCACGAATGGCGAAACAGCGAAACAGGCAATTGAGAGATTGAAGAACGTGAGGCGCACGACAGACAATGCAAACTTTGGCGCTATTCCAGATCAGCCTATTTCACTAGAGGGGACGCAATCGGCTATAGAGAACGCTTTAAAATCTTCTGGCGGCGGCGTTAAGCTGACAAAAGCGGAGCGGGCAGTTAGAAATGTTCGGGATCAATTATTTGGGAGTAATGGAAGCTCTGTAAGCTCCGATAGGGTTGCAGAGATTCGCCGTTCTGTTGGCGGTGATGTTGACAAGCAGTTTGCGGGTGGGAACACAGATATTGCCACTAAGCTCAATAAAATTAAAAAAGCCCTGACTAATGACACTGATAAAATTCCTGATTTTAGAGAGGCCAATAAAATTTCATCTACAAATGCTAGTATTCGAGACGCAGTGCTTGACGGGCAAGCGGCAACAGCGCCAAGCGCCCGAATTGAAGACGTTTTACAGCAGTTTAAAGGCCTTACACCAAGCGAGCAAAGTTCATTTAAAATAGGTGTAGGCGACAAGCTGCTTGGCAAAGTCGAGGGTCCAAGAGTTAACAAGGCGAGCTTGTTCAAAGGCGACAAAGTGCAGGGCCTTTTAGGTCTTTCAGATGATGGCGACAGAATAGCTCGCAATATCGACAGAGAAAACCTGTTTTTTGAAACACGAAACACGGCTTTGGGCGGGTCGCAGACGGCTAACAACCAATTAGATCAAGCTGACGTTTCAGGGTTTGCTAGCGCTGCTGTGCGTGGCGACCTAATTTCCGTTATAGGTTCACTTGCAACAAGGGGTGCGCAAGCCTTTCAAGGGCAAACCCCAGAGGTTCGCAAACGCATTGCTGACGCGCTACTGGCTCAATCACCAGATGAGGCGACAAAAGCTATCGCGAGGTCTATTCAGCGCGGCGAAAAACTAACGCAAAACCAAACTAATGCCATCAGAGCCTTAACGGTTGGCGGTATTACTTTAGGAAGTCAGTAAACAGGTAAAGAGGGATAATTATCGTCGCGGCATAAACATAGTGCCGCCCGTTACCCTCTTTTATCCACGACATAAATTTACTTAGCAAGGCTCTCATAAAGCCCGCTTATCACAAAATTTTACAAAAATACAACCCAATTGGAGGGAATAATGGCGATTGGTATAATCACAGGCGCGAGCATTGATGACGCTGCAATGCTTGATAGGTTTTTTAAGGACTTTCAGCTTGAGGTTCGTGCAGACGATGTTCGCGGTATTGCGCCTACTTTTTGGGAAGACGCAGACGCAGGCGACTTGCTCAAAGTCACGCTTTCTGACGGCACGATAGAGGTTTACGAATTTGGAAACACAGCGCCTATTCAAACTATAGACGGGCAGCCTGAACCGCCCCGATACATACCCACGCCTGTTCCTGTAGCCGATGTTGTGGCCGATGGGTTTTACACCTTCGTTGCGGGAACAACTCAAGACCTCGGCGCGGCTTTTGACGATATGGAAATAGGTGAGTTTATCAACGGGCGAAGCTTAGACCTACCAAGCGTCACAATAAACATTGACAGCTACACAGCCCTTGCGCCTGAATTTGTGGCTGGGACTTTTCAAATCGTAAAAGAGAGCGCGACAGAGCTTTCATTTATTAATCAAACCCAAAACGCGGGCGGGCCAAACGCCTAACACGTTCATTCTCACTTAAGGAACTTACATGTCAGAAAACATTATTATAGATGACTTAGGTGATGAAGCCGCAACTCAGGGCGCACTTGATGCAACCCTTGTTGTTGAAGGCCAAACAATCATTCGCCAGTTTACAGACAAAACGACTGAGAAATATATAGACACAGCTAACGGACGCGAGCTTATACGCGGGGCGGGTATTAGTGTTGATTATGACCAAACCTCACTAACTGAAGGTAAGCGGGCTAGAGCCTACTCTAATATCGACGCTGGCGGCGCTTTGACCACGGCAAGGATGCAAGCTTATGCAGACACTTTAACGGACGGCGAGACGGTATTTGCAGGCGGTGTTTTGTACCGCAAGAACGCCTCATTATCGGGCGTAAATAGCGCAACTGCCAGCGTTGGTGTTGATGGTTTTGAATATGACGTATTTCCTACCGTTGCTAGTTTTTTCTTCGCAAATCTCCCTAGGGGTGCGGGTGCTGCTTGGATTGTTGAAGGTGACTGCGCAAATTTTGTTTTTGTTGAGGCTGACGCAAGCGCGACTGATTTTGACGTTTTAAACGCGGGCGGCGTTAAGTATTATGTTCAATCATCCGTTGATGGATGGGTGACACCTGAACAGTTTGGAGCGTTAGGCACACCTGATGCGGACGGCGCTATAACTGCTGAAATCAAGCGCGCTGCGGTTGACGGAACTGCCGCTGAACGTGCCGCCGCTATAGCCCCTGTTGTTAATGACAGTGACCCGCTTAGCCTCATGGCTGATTACGGGCGCAAGCATGGGACACTCAAGGGGCGGTTTAAGCCGAATACGATTTACGGCACTGTGCGTCCTTGGACATTTCGGCACATGCGCAACCTTCTGAATTTAGAAGGCTACGGCGCGAAATGGGTGAACTTAAGAGCCTCGCTTGCGGGCGGCGGCACTGATTTAGCCGCTGTCAATTATGGCGCTATGATTTTTGAAGGCCACTACATCGACCAAGACCCGACCACGCTGATTAATTTGCCAATCAGAACAGATAGCGGCGGTCCACTCGCTAGTGCTGAGAACGACACTATCGTGATGAAAAACGCTTCTGATATGGTGGACTTCAAAGTCGGCGGGCGCTTCAAGATTTTCGGCTTTTGTTTGCAAGGCCAAGGTTCGCCGCAAATCACGCGCTATTTTGAATACGGCACGATTAAGGCGATTAACGGGCTGACTATCACGACCGAGGAAAACTTGTCCCGAATGTATGACCCGCAATGGCCGCTTATTGGCACGCGCGGAAACACCTACACGGGCAAGCCTGAATTTAACGGGCCTCCGTTTGTCTTGTCGCTAGACCGAGGCATGGACAGGTTTATCGAGACTGAACGCATGATAATCAGAGGCCTTGAGTTTCTGCCTAACCCAATGTGGACAGCTGCGCTTGCAACAGTGTCCCGTAACGGGCGGCTT
>JALZVI010000327.1 GCA_023301015.1 Rickettsiales bacterium
TACCAATCTCACAGGTGTTTTTTACAGCGTAAAAGCAGCGACAGAAGCAATGTCCTCTTAGAGTGGTATTTAGGCTTAAAATTCCCTGCCCAAATGTATTGGGTATTTGGGATTAGGCCTTCTTCTCTTGAGGAGTTTTTCTGGACTGTAACGCTGGAAGATATTAGGACGGGCACAGAAGTCAAACTTGGCGAGATGTGTGCGGTTGGAGCAGAGATGTCAGGGTCTCTGATGACCATTGTGGATGAAACGCTCCAAGCGATTTTCGGCAAGGGTAAATCAGAAGGCACAGCGAATGACGGGCCTGCTACAACAAGAGACGATTTTATAAAAGCCTTTAACAGGGTGGTAGCTCCTTAGTGATTGACGACACACAGTACGAATACTTAATCAAATTCTATGATGCAGGTAGTCTCGACAGGCTGAAGCGTGACATGCAAGGTATGGAAGCAGCCCTTGGTCGCCTAAGCCGAAAGGCAGAGGGACTTCGTCAAATCACAACTGACCTAGGGTTTGGGGCTAACCCTAAAGGGGAACTAGCTGCCAACTCTTTTGAAGCCTCAGGAGGAGCCTCTACGGCTCGTTCAAATGCTTTACTGCAGGGTAAATTAGCTCGCCGTAAGTCCCAGATAGCCGAACAGGTTATTAGGCTTGATGAAGATAATCACAGCCGTCTGAAGAAACATTATAATGCTCTACAGCGTCAGGCTGCTCAAGAGCTTGCCAGCTTATCTCGCCAAGATTTTCTGAATAGGGAAGTCACCACGCTTAAGCAGGCTCAGGTGAAAGCAGAGGCTGCTAAGCTTAGAACAGCTCTAGCTTCTCGTGAGTTCTTAAACAACAATGGGACAGCAGCAGATAGGACAGCTAAGTCGACTGCTCTCGGATTAGCTCAGGCTGACGAAGCAGCAGCTGTTGCGCAGGCCCAAAAGTTAAATACTCTAGCGACTACGAATAATAAGTTAGCGAAGACCAGAGAGCTTACGCAGCGTAAGTTAGAAACCTCTATGGCTAGGTTGAACGCTCAGAATGCTCAGGGTAATGTCCTAGAAACTGAGAAGGAACTTCTTAAAGCCCGCCAGCTACAGATTGACCTTCTGTCTCTGAATGCCGAGAAGCTAACTACAGCGCAAGTCGCTCACCAAGTTGCTGAGCAGAATAAACTCAACCTAGCTAAGGCCAAGTTTGATGCTGACAATAAAACAGTTCGTCCTGATAGACTAGCTGATGGTGGAGCTGGGCTATTTAAAGTACAAGCTCAACTACTAGCTAACTATGCCGCCATGGGTGCGGCCCTAACTGCATTATCCTTCGCGGGACGTTTCGTAGTTGACTTAGATAAGCAGTTCGCACAGCTACAGGCGATTACAAGCACGACTGACCAAGCGATGGGTTCCTTGAAGAATACCTTAATCGGAGTTTCAGAAGAGACTAAGTTTACAGCCTTGGAGGTTGCAGAAGCAGCTACCGTTCTAGGTCAGGCAGGTTTCTCGACAGACGTTATCAAGAACTCTATCCAAAGCATAACACTATTGGCTACAGCTGTTGGTTCCGACCTCAACACCACGGTTGACTTGGTAACATCAACCCTCTCAGTCTTCAATCTACGCGCCGAGGAAGCAGGTAATGTCGCAAACGTGTTCACCTCTGCGGTCAATAACTCTAAGCTAAACCTTGAGAAGCTAACCCTTGGTCTACAGTATTCAGGTAACATCGCCAATGAGCAAAACATATCTTTCTCAGAGCTGACAGCCACACTAGGTGCCATGGCAAACTCTGGTATCCGAGCAGGTTCAACCCTCGGTACAGGTCTCCGCCAAATACTGACAGCCTTAGCAGCTCCAAGTGAAAAGCTACAGGCCCGCTTGGCAGACCTAGGATTAACAACAGAAGATGTAGATGTAAAACTCCACGGCTTCACAGGGGTACTTGCTAATCTACAAGATGCAGGTTTCACTACAGCTGACGCTATGCAGGTTCTTGAAGTACGGGCTGGCGCAGCCTTCGCGGCCCTAGCTAATAACTCTGGGACAATTAATGACCTTCGCCAGCAGTTCCTATTATCTACAGCAGCCGCCTCTGCTAATGAAGTCCAAATGGAATCCCTCGCCAACAAAGGTGCCCGCTTAGCCTCAGTCTTTGGTACGCTAGCTTACACAGGCTTAGGGCCACTCTTGGAAGTCTCTAAGTTTGCAGTGGACGTACTCGCTGCCATGCTCTCAGCCCTCAACGCTTTGGGGCCTGTGGTACCTATTATAACAACCACACTGGTAGGACTTGGAGCAGCTATGGTTGGCTTACGTATAAAAACCTTCTTAGCTAACACAGCTCTACTAGGCCACGTTAAAACCCTTCTAGCCACTCGTGTCTCCATGGCAGCAACAGCTACAGGCGCTAGAGCGTTGACGCTTGCCTTAGGCCCTATAGGGCTAGGAATAATAGCTGTCACCACAGCTATAGTGGTAGCTCGTGAAGGCCTAGATTTATTCACTGTTTCAGTTGATGAATTGAAAGCCAACCTAGACAGCAGCGCGGGTAAGCTTGACACCTATAAGCAAAACGTAGTCTCCCTAGATAAGGAAGTGCTAAAACTTACAGAGCGCCATTTTGAGCAAGGCGAGTCTATGGAGGAGGTCAACCTAATTGCTATTGAACTACAGCAGAAGTTTGGAGACCTAGGAGCGCAGTTCAAACTAACAGGTGGAGACTCTAACGCATTAGTGGACGAGCTGGAGCGCCTGAAATCTGTGATGTTAGACCTGCAGCAGGCTGAACTCTCAATCAGTATAGGGGACAGTAAGAAACTGATAGAAAGGTACCGTAAAGATGTGTCTAAGGCTTTTGGCTCTAAAGACTTCCTATTAAATGATGCCACCTCTGCAGCCCTCAGGAATGTTGAAGGGGGTGACACTTCTAAGGAAGGAGTGACAGCTTTATTTAATGCCTTAACTAAACAGAGAGGCCAAGCAGCTGATAGAAGCAATTCCCTTAACGGAACCCCTGAAGCTATTGAGAAAGCTATCGATGAGGCTTTCCAGAGGAACGCCAGACTGTATGCTAACTTCGACCCTACAAATGATAGGGATAGAGCACGAGTAGCAAGCCTAGAGAGAGGAGCCGCGAGTGCGGAAGGAGCAGGACTACAGGCCTTGACAGCAGAACTCGCCCCTCTCTTTAAAGAGGTGCTAGCTCAGTCAGACAGAGTTAAGAAAGAAGAATTAACTGCCCTCCAAAGAGGCGCAGAGTTCCAAGCATTCGACTCTAGGGCTAGAGGATTGCAGACAGAGTTTACATCAGCTCGTGACGCCAAAGATAAAGATAAGATTGCAGCGTTAATACCTCAGGTAGCTGCTCTGGGCGAGGAAGCTAAGGTAGCGTTCCAGTCGCAGAAGAACCTATTCGGGCAAACAGGGTTTAGCCAAGAACTGGCAGGCCTACAGCATTCTATGGAGCAGTCACTTAAGCTGACAGATGCTCAATTGAAAGAGCAAAATGCTCTCAGAACTTTGGAGCTTAATGCAGCTACTGCAGAGCTTAGCAACCTACTGCAGACTGAGAAAATATCCCAGTCTGCTAAAGATAGAGGCCTCACTCGTGAAGCTGTCCTAGACGCTTTGGATAGGAAACAAATCCTACGCAGAGAACAGTTAGAGGCTAACCAGAAGTCTGAGAATACTACTAGGGCTGTAATCATAGCTGAGACACTGGCGCTAGGAGCTACTGAGCGTGAAGAGCGTAGAAAGATTACTAATGCTTTCGCCAAATCAGACTTGGCTCGTAGCATAACTAACCAAGGGGAAGCCTTTAAATCATACTCAGCCACGCTTAACGCTGAGATTGCCAAGCAGAAGAAGCTTGTTGATGAGCGCTCTTCTGTAGAAGAAATCCGCGTAGCAAAACTGGCTGCAATGAATGCTCAGAGTGACTTGGAAATAGCCCAGCGTGATAACTTAGCTTTGAAGTTCAAGGATAAAGCCAATCTACTCCCTCAAGCAATGGTTGAGTTAGAGCAACGCATGGCCGATAAGAGAGAAGTGCTAGCTGATAGTTTCGATAAGCTACATGAAGAAATAAAAGTTAACCAGACCCCTAAGTTGAGAGACTCTCTGACGAAACTCGTCGACAGTTTTGATGAGGCTAGATTAGCGTTCGACCAGAAGATTGCTCGTCTACAAGACCCTGTCAATCAAGCTAGGGATGCCAGAGCCTCTGTGGATAGCCCAGCTAATGCTTCCCGTTTCAGTGATGTACACCGCAGGCAGTTAGATAAGAAAGTAGAACAGGCTGAGATAAAGGCCATGCGTGAAGAGCTTAATGTTCTTAAAGGTGAAAGAACTACTCAGCTTGAAGCACAAAGAGCAGCACTGGCTGCCCAAAACGCTAAGATTGACACTCAGCTAGCAGCGGCTAAGGCTATCCTAGCTGACTATAATAATAATCCTAACTCAACCTTCTCTAAGGAGGATGCTTCAAAGGCTGATACCCAAATTAATGAACTCAGCAGCTTGCAGTCCTCTGTTCAAGGAGACATCCTTGATAAGAAGAAGCAACTCGTTTCAACGACAGAAGAGATTCTCAATCTTGAACGTCAGATAGGAGTAGCAACTGGCACCTCTGCACCTGCCCAATACACTTGGCTCGAAGGACTTAGCGCGGGTATCCAAGATTATGTGAACCAGTTAGAAGCTGCGAGTATCAGTTCTGATAATTTCGCCGATAAGGTTGTGGAAGTTGGAGGAGTTATGAGTGACTCCCTTGGGGACGCTTTCTTCGACATCGCTACAGGCGCTAAGTCTGTAGGACAAGCCTTCGGAGATATGGCAGAAGCTATTCTAAAAGCTATCTTGAAAATCATCGCAGAACAAGTAGCTATCTTTGCGATTAAACAGTTATTCGGAGCCTTCGGGTTTACTCCTCAAACCTTCGCATCAGGCGGGGAAGTTAAAGGGTTTGCCAGAGGTGGAGTAATCCCTCGCATGGGGAACGTATTAGGTAGAGATAGTGTACCTATTCTAGCTCAATCAGGTGAGTTCGTTATGCGCAACTCTGCTGTTGAGAGCATAGGCACAGAAAAGCTCAACGCATTAAACTCTATGGGAGCTGCAGCGCTTGACACAAACTCTATAAATGCTATTGCTCTTCCAGAATCAGGAAGTAAAGAAGTGAATGTTTATGTAATGGCACCAGAAGCTAAGCCAACAGCGGCAGCAACTCCAGCGG
>JALZVI010000328.1 GCA_023301015.1 Rickettsiales bacterium
CGAGATCGCCGCCAAAATCATGAAAGAAGAAGGCATCGAAATCCATGACCTCTTCTCCTTCGCCAAAAAACACGCCGCTGACATCCAGCGAAAAGCCGATCATTAGTAATGCTCCACCGCCGCGCATGGCGTGGGTTACTAGCTCATCTGCGCCGATTTGTTCAACGCCAGCGGTTTTGCGAGAAGCGCCGTGGCCGCCGAGAATGGCTAGGCCGATGATGTAGATGATTTGGCCGATGCTGTAGAAGTGGAGCTGGATTAGTGGCAGTTTACCTTTGATTGTTTTGCCGCCAAGTTTGGGCAATAGGACATAAATCAAGCCCATGAATGCGATGGTGACGGCAACTGTTGAGCCGTGATAATGGGCGGGGATGATAGTGGTTTCTATGCCGTCTATCATTAGCGTTTTCGCTGCCCAGCTTCCTAAGACGCCGCCGAGGATGAAGAGGGTTAGTGAGTAAAATAGTGCGACATAGCCGATGTTTTTGAACTGCGCTTTGCTCCATAGATGGCGGGTGAGGCTGATGATGAATGGAATTGTGATGAGGCC
Organism: Rickettsiales bacterium; assembly: GCA_023301015.1. The sequence goes on from JALZVI010000328.1 coordinate 551, forward strand.
GCCCCAGATCATTTGCTGGGTGAAGGCGTCGCTGAACTGGCCGCTATTGACTTCAAAAGATAGGAATATGAATGCGGTGCTGAGGAAAAGTAGGAGCACGAATGCGCGTTGTAGCTTTTCGCCGACATATAAGTTGCCGCCCAAATTGCGCAGCAGGAAGTGCCATGCGAGGAGCATTGAGAATGTGTAGGTGAATTGGAGGAGGTGTCCGAATGACCAGAATAGGGTGTTATACATCGCTTCGGTTGAGTCTGCGCCGAGCAATGGGAAGGTGGTGACGGCGATGGAAATGAATGCGAGGGCGGTGATTTCTTCGATGCTGCGGATGAATAGGTTGGAGCTGCGGCTGGCTACTAGCACTAGTTCGGAGATGAAAGCGAAGAGGTAGAGCGCGATGCCGAATTTGAAATAGCTGTTGTCGTAGATTGGGATGTAGTTGTTGAAATAGCCTTCGCCGCCGCCGATGAATGGCGATGCGCAGATGATTGCTGTGGCGATTGCGGCGATGTTGAAGCTGCTGCTTTTGGGTGGGTTGAGATAGGTTAGGTAGGCCAATAGTGAGCTGGAAAGCCAGACTAAGACGCTTAAATTCACGTGCAAAATGATTGAAATGCGGAATGATTTTAGGGCAGGGAGTGAGTCGAGCAGGTCGGTTGTGCGTCCCAAAATCAACAATATGGAGAAAATGCCAGAAAGCGCGAGTGCGGTAACGGCAAGGATTGTCCATTTTTTTGCAGGAATATGACTCTTAGGCGCGGTTTTGCTCATTTTTGGTAACAATTAGTTATATTATGTAATTTGAGTTGTAGCGGGGTTTTTTGTAGGATGCAACTATGACAAATGTTGATTTTAATATGCAAAAGACAATCGCCAAAAAGGTTTCTACGCAAGGTATAGGTTTGCATTCGGGGAAGATGGTGAATCTTTCACTGTTGCCCGCGGCCGAGAATTTTGGAGTGGTTTTTAAGCGCACGGATGTGAAAGATTCTGAGAGCATAGTTGCCGCGGACTTCAAAGCTGTTTCAACCACAATGCTCGGCACTACGCTGGAGAATGAGTTTGGGGTTGAGATTGCGACTGTTGAGCATTTGCTTGCAGGGCTGTGGGGTATGAAAATTGACAATGTGCTGGTGGAAATTGACGCTCCAGAAATTCCGATTATGGATGGTAGTTCAGCGCAATTTGTGGATATGGTGCGCAAGGCTGGTGTGAAAGAGCAGGCTGCTCCGCGGAAAATTATTCGGATTTTGGATGAAATTCGGGTGGGAGATAAGCAGAAATATGCGAAGATTTTTCCTGCCGATGCCTTTTCAGTGAAATTTGAAATTGATTTTGACGATAAGGCGATTTCGCGCCAGAAAAATGAGTTCGTGTTTGGCGATAATACGTTTTTGGATGAGATTTCTGAAGCGCGTACATTTTGCATGAAGAGGGATGTGGATATGATGCATGCGGCTGGTTTAGCGCGTGGTGGTTCGCTGGAAAATGCGATTGTGGTTGATGATGGCAAGGTGCTGAACCCTGAAGGCTTGCGCTTTGATGATGAGTTTGTGCGCCATAAGATTTTGGATTCTATTGGTGATCTGTTCTTGGCGAAGCATCGCATTCAAGGCGCGTATATTGGCTATAAATCTGGGCATAAGATGAATAACGAGGCACTACATACGTTGATTGATAACCCGCAAGCTTGGGAGTTGGTGGATGATATTGCAAGTTTTGCTCCGCGCGTTGAAACGCCGATGACGGCTTGAATTTCGGTAGATTAAAACTCATAGCGAATGCGGCTCAAGCCTAAGATTCAGCCCTTGGCTCTGGATTCTCGGGTCAAGCCCGAGAATGACTGGATTTGAACCACAGCCCTGAGCATTCTCAGTCTGCCAGCACGAAGTGTGCAGCGGGGAGGGAATTGAAACCACGGCCTTGAGCGCGTTTCAGTCTGCCAGCGCCTTTGGCGCGCCAGCTGGGAAACAGTCAAAAACTCCTAATCAACGAAGTTCATGATCTCTTGGCCAGATGTTACAGATTCGCCGTCTTCAACTTTGATTTCGGCAATTTCTGTGTCGTGGTTGGCTTTAATCAAGTTTTCCATTTTCATGGCTTCAACAACAACCAAGTCATCTCCTGCTTTCACCTTGTCGCCTTCTTGAACGCATAGGCGGACGATTTTTCCAGCCATTGGGGCAATTAGGTTTGTGGTTATGTCGTCGTCAGATTTCTCTGGCATGAAGCGTGCAAGCTCGGCAACTCTTGGGCTGCGAACCACCACGTTTGAGCGCATGCCGCTATGAGTGAGGCGGTAGCCGTCGTCGAGGTAGCGTACGCGGAAGGTGATTGGCTCGTTATTGATTGTGCCTTGGAATAAGTTTCCGCCCAAATCATAGGTTGAATGGACTGTGTAGAGGCTGCCATTGCATTCAATTTCATAGCCACCATCTCTGTCTGAAACGAACACGGCATAGTCATTGCCTTCCAAATTTACAACCCAGCGTGGGCCAATTTGGCGACCTCGGCCAGATAATTGGCCAGAAATTAAGCTCGCGCGTTTTGCGTCATCAAGATAGATGAATGTTGAAACGGCGATGAATTTTTCTGTGATTTCTGATGTAAGTTTGCTAGCGTTGAAGCCTTCAGGGTATTCCTCGCCGATGAAGTTTGTTGAGATATCTCCGCTCAAATATTTTGGATGGCGGATGATTGACTCGAGGAATGAAATGTTGGCCATGATGCCCTCGATGAAATATTCCGAGAGGCCTTTTTGCATTTTCTTGATGGCCGCATCGCGGTCTTTCCCGTATGAGCATAATTTTGCGATCATCGGATCGTAGAACATTGAAACTTCGCCGCCTTCATACACACCTGTGTCGAGGAGTAGGCCTTTGTCTTTGGCTGGCTCTTCATATCGGGTTAAGCGTCCAACGGAAGGGAGGAAGCCGTGGCTAGGGTCTTCGGCGTAAATTCTGGCTTCAATCGCATGGCCTTTTAGGACGACGTCTTTTTGGTCAAGCTCAAGCTTCTTGCCGTCAGCAATCTGGATCATCTGCTCAACAAGGTCAATTCCCGTCACTAGCTCTGTCACGCGATGCTCAACTTGGAGGCGGGTGTTCATCTCTAGGAAATAGAAGTTTTGCTTGCTGTCGACAATAAATTCTACAGTCCCAGCCGATTGGTATTTCACAGTTTTGGCCAGCGCTTTTGACTGGTCATACATTTTCTGGCGAGTTTTCTCAGTAATGAAAATACTCGGGGCTTCTTCAATAATTTTCTGATGGCGGCGCTGGATTGAACATTCTCGCTCACCAACTGCTACCACTTTGCCGTGCGTGTCGGCCAAAACTTGAATTTCAATATGACGTGGGTTTTCGATGAATTTTTCGATGAACACTCGGTCGTCACCAAAGCTCGAAGCAGCTTCTGACATGGATGATGTGAAGCCGCGCATCGCTTCTTTATCATTACGTGCAATGCGCATCCCTTTACCACCGCCACCTGCAGAGGCTTTGATCATAACTGGATAGCCGATTTTGCGGGCAACTTTCACTGCTTCGCGCTCGTCTTTTATAACGTCCAGATTTCCAGGAACTGCATTTACGCCAGCTTTTTTGGCTAGCTTTTTGGATTCAATTTTGTCGCCCATCGCCTTCATGTTCTCAGCTGTTGGGCCGATGAACACAGCGCCAGCGCGCTTTACAGCGCGTGAGAATTTTGGGTTTTCTGATAGGAAGCCATAGCCAGGATGAACAGCATCAGCGCCAGACTTTGTGATGATATCAATGATTTTCTTGATATTTAAATAGCTCTCACTCGCCGGAGATTTGCCAAGATAATAGGCCTCATCCGCCTCGCGCACATGCATTGCGTTTGCGTCCGCTTCGGAATAAACCGCAACGGTTTTGATCTTCATCTTTTTGCAAGTTTGCATAATGCGAACAGCAATTTCACCACGGTTTGCTATCAATACTTTTTTAATCGCCATATTATTCAGTCCTTAGTAATTAGTAGTTTTCGCTATTTATAGCGGCATGTTGTCGTGCTTCTTCTTCACTGTTTCTTCTTTTTTGTCAGCCAAAACGCCTAGTGCGCGGCAAATTCTGGCGCGGGTGTTTTGTGGACGGATCACGTCATCCAAATATCCGCGGCTTGCGGCCACAAATGGGTTGGCGATTTCGTCCTTATATTCTTGTTCACGCGCGGCGATGTCTTTGTCGCCACGGAAGATGATTTCTACAGCGCCTTTTGCGCCCATCACTGCAATTTCAGCGTTTGGCCATGCATAGTTGATGTCGCCAGCCAAATGCTTGGAACTCATCACGATATATGCGCCACCATAGGCTTTGCGGGTGATGACTGTGATTTTTGGAACTGTTGCTTCAGCATATGCCGCGATCAATTTCGCGCCATGTTTGATGATGCCGTTATGCTCTTGGTCAACGCCAGGGAGGAACCCAGGGACGTCAACGAGTGTTACGAGAGGAATGCCGAATGCGTCGCAGAAGCGCACGAAACGGGCGGCTTTGCGGCTGGCGTCAATGTCTAGGCAACCTGCCATAATCATTGGTTGGTTGGCAACAAAGCCAACTGTGCGGCCTTCCATGCGGCCGAAACCGATTAGGATGTTTTGCGCAAATTCTGGTTGGATTTCACAGAAATCATACTCATCACAAATGCGTAAAATCAGCTCTTTCATGTCATATGGTTTGTTCGGATCATCTGGCACAAGGTTGTTGAGCGATGTCTCGATACGATCGACAGGATCATTCGTTGGGCGAACAGGAACGCCTTTTTCCCAGTTTAGTGGGAGGAAGTTGAACAAGCGGCGAGTTTGACGCAACGCGATAATCTCGTTGTCGAAAGCCATGTCGGCCACGCCAGATTTTTTCGTGTGAGTTGAAGCGCCACCAAGCTCTTCTTGGGTCACTTCTTCATGCGTCACAGTTTTCACCACGTCAGGGCCTGTTACGAACATATATGAGCCTTGTGACATGATGGTGAAATCAGTCAGGGCAGGGGAATATACCGCGCCACCTGCGCAAGGCCCTAGGATGAGTGAGATTTGTGGGATTGCGCCAGAGGCTTTAACGTTGCGCATGAAGATGTCGCCATAGCCAGCTAGAGAGTCAACGCCTTCTTGAATTCTTGCACCGCCAGAATCGTTGATGCCGATAACTGGAGCGCCTGAGCGCATTGCGAAATCCATAACTTTGCAGATTTTCTTCGCGTTAGTTTCTGAAAGAGATCCGCCGAAAACTGTGAAATCTTGGCTGTATATATAGACTAAGCGACCATTGATT
>JALZVI010000329.1 GCA_023301015.1 Rickettsiales bacterium
TAATCACCGTCATCATCGCCAGCGTGATGGTCTATGCTTTTGTAGACAGCTATTACAAAAATTCTGAGCTGCCTAGACAGCAAACAACTCTAATTGTTCCAGCAGGAGCAAGCGTGAAGGCCATTGGAGAGCTGCTGGACGATGCAGATATAATCAAATACGCCCCGCTTTTCACACAAATTGCGAAATATACGAAGCAAACAAACTTGAAGCGCGGGGAATATGAATTCCTGCCTAAATCAAGTCCGCGTGAAGTTCTGCGCAAGCTGCAAGCTGGCGAAGTGGTGGTACGGAAATTCACAATTCCAGAAGGGCGTAGCTCGTATGACATTCTCCAGACCCTATCCAAGCTAGATGGCTTGAGTGGTAATTTTCCGATTGAAATTGAGGAAGGATCAGTGCTGCCGGGAACTTATCATTATGAGCTGAATGACTCTTATACGGATGTGGTGAAGAAAATGCGTGTTGATATGAAGAGCAAGCTGGCTGACTTATGGGCTGCGCGCGACGTTTCAATCCCGTTAAAAACCCCAGAGGAAGCGTTGATTTTGGCATCTATTGTGGAAAAGGAAACGGGACTAGATGGAGAGCGCGGCAAAGTGGCGAGCGTGTTCATCAACCGCCTGAACCGAGGCATGCGCTTGGAGTCTGACCCGACAGCGGTTTATGGAATAACCCTGGGCAAGCCGCTGGGCGACAAAGTGCGCCGCAAGCATGTGCAAGACGAGAATGTTTTTAATACCTATAAAATTGACCACCTCCCCCCAACCGCAATTTGCGCTCCAGGGGCGGAAGCGATTAAGGCCGTGATGAACCCACCTGACACAGATTATTTCTATTTCGTAGCAGACGGAAAAGGCGGACATAATTTTGCACGAACATTGGCACAGCATAATAAAAACGTGGTGAAGTATCGCGAGGCGATGCGAGGCAGATAAGCCTTTACTTAACTGAAGTTAGCAATTACAAATGCCAAATGATAGAATTTAAATTTGATGACATTGAGTTACACAACGATGCTACCCAACTAGCTATGTTATATTCAGAAATGAAAGTAGCTCAGGAAGCTAGGCGGGAAAACCTTGGTGCAATTACTAGGAACTTTACAAGCAGCACTGACGAATATTTAAAATCAGACAGGCATCTTAAGGCAAGGAAAAAGGGGTTCTTTAATGCAGCTGACAAGCTTTTGAAGCAAGCGGAAGATTACAACAAAGACTTGCTCGAAGGACTGACGCAAGCGGAGAGGATTTTTGCAAAAGAAGATTTGAAGCAAGGATTAGAAGACCTTGTATACCGCAGGGCATATGGAAAAAACTTGGCAAAGCCAACAGACTATTCAGATTCTTACTTCCCAGAAGAGAAACAACTCGGCAGATAAACCACCGCAACTCTTGAACAGCGAGGTTATTTGCTGTAGAAGCAAATATAAGTAAATTTGGAGAGGCTATGAGCAAAATATCAGGTGTAGAAATTCGTCAAGGGAACATCTTGGAATTTGAGGGCAATTTGTGGAAGGTGCTGAAAACTCAGCATACACAGCCTGGAAAAGGCGGTGCGTATATGCAAGTTGAGATGAAGGACATCATCAATGGCACAAAGCGTAATGAGCGTTTTCGCTCGGCTGACACTGTTGAGAAAGCACGCCTTGATCAAACAAAATATCAGTTTTTATACGCAGAAGACGAAAACATGGTGCTGATGGACAATAATACTTACGAGCAAATCACAGTTTCAAAAGAACTAGCAGGCGAGTCCGCAGTTTTCTTGCAAGATGGTATGGAAGTTGAAGTTGAGAGCTATGAAGACAAGCCAATTTCTGTCGCCCTGCCTGAGCAAGTTGTGCTGACGGTGAAGGAAACTGAAGGCGTTGTCCGCGGCCAAACCAGCGCCAACTCGTTCAAACCCGCCACTATGGAAAATGGCATCCGCGTGATGGTACCGCCATTTATTGACGAAGGCGAAAAGCTGGTTGTTAGGACTGTTGACAGCGAGTATGTGGAGCGCGCGAAATAAGTTATTAGGCACTAGTCATTAGCGAAATATACTGTATAACTCCACGAAACTTATAACTCGAAAATAAAATATGAAATCTCCGAACCTCACCATCATGGTAAACGCCGCACGTCAAGCCGCTAAAGGCTTATTACGTGACTTTGGCGAAATTGAAAACTTGCAAGTATCTGAAAAAGGCCCTGGAGATTTTGTCTCCAATGCTGACCAAAAAGCAGAAGAAACAATTGTGCGTCAGCTTTCTGGCGCTCGTCCTGATTGGGATATTTTGGCGGAAGAAGGTTCCGACAAATCGAGCGGCTCAGAATATCGCTTCGTGATCGACCCTCTCGACGGCACAAATAACTTCCTTCATGGCTTCCCATATTGGGCAATTTCAATTGGTTTGGAAAAACGCGACCAAGACGGCAAGGCAGAAATTGTTGCTGGTGTTGTGATGAACCCCGTGATGGACGAGATATATTACGCCGAAAAAGGCAAAGGCGCGTTCCTAAATGACCGCCGTATCCGTGTTTCTGGACGCAAAGAAGTGAAAAAAGCATTTATCGGCTGTGGCTCTGCCAGCTCATTCCGCCGTCCACATAAAGCACCTTTTGACATTCGCGATGCAATCCACCGCCTAGGCTTTAACGTAAATTCAGTACGCTGCATGAATGCCGCAGCGCTAGACCTAGCCTTCGTTGCATCAGGTAGATACGACGGAATGGTCGACTTAGCATTGAAGAAATGGGATTGCGCAGCTGGGATAATTCTAGTGAAAGAAGCTGGCGGAAAAGTTACAAAACCGCATGAGATGACTGACGGTTATGAAGACGGAGATTTGCTTGCAACCAATTTTCATTTGCATGAAAAACTGATGCGTATATTATCAGAGACGAAAGAGTTATAATTGATTTGAGAATATGAAAAAATTTGCTATCACAACTGCCCTTACTCTAACGCTCTTAGCCACAGCAACCAATGCACAGGCGCGCGATAGATTCCTTAATTTGCGCCCCTCAGAACCTAATATTGTAGTGAACTACAGTGCATTAGAGTATTTGAAGCAAGGGTATGTTGAGCCAAGCTATGCTGTGCCGACTAACATTGGCGACTTAGCACCAAAGCCACAAAGTCGCGGTCACATTACCGGTAACTCACGTTCGGAAAAAATTGTTCACAAGCCTGTAGCTCCTCTAAAGGGGACTGATTTTGAAAGTGCAAAACCGAAGAAATCGCCAGTTGTTCAGCCAAAGAAAATTGCAGAGCCTGCTAAAGTCAGCAAGCCAGTGCGACCAGAGCCAAAACTCGCAAAGCCACCAAAGGTATTTGCAGAGCCTAACAGATCGGAAGAGCC
>JALZVI010000330.1 GCA_023301015.1 Rickettsiales bacterium
GCAACCACTCCGCCTTTTGATGCGCAATAATTCGCTTGGCCAGGGTTGCCAGATGCACCAACAACAGATGAGATATTAATAATGCGTCCACCACGGCGCTTGAACATGCCTTTGAGCAACGTGCGGGTTAGGACGAATGTTGATGTAAGATTCACCGCAATCACACTCTCAAAATCCTCATCTTTCATACGCATGAACAGGCCGTCTTTGGTGATTCCTGCGTTGTTTATCAAAATATCCACCTGCCCGAGTTTTTCCTCAGCTTCCTTGCCCAAGCGCTCAACATCGGCTTTGTCAGAAAGGTTTGCAGCGATAATGATTGGATCATTTTTCAGCTGCTTTGCAATTTCTTCCAGCTTTTCAACACGTGTGCCAGAAATTGCAACTCTTGCACCTTGCGCATCTAGCGCCTTCGCAATTTCACCACCAATTCCGCCTGAAGCACCTGTTACTAGCGCCGTTTTTCCCGTCAAATCAAACATTTCTCTCTCCAATTAATTATATATATGGGTTATATCCAGCGAAAATGCATCAATCAACAAAAACCTTACGCAATTGCCATTCCCATTAACTCTACTTTAACGATTATCCTTTAAAACTATATGTACGACAAAATTACAATAGGAATGCGCCACATGGATATGAATATGAAAATTTTGATTGTTGATGACTCACGCCCAATGCTGAAGATCATCCGCAATCTACTAAAGCAAATTGGCTTGAACAATGTTGAAGAAGCAACTGACGGCGTGACAGGACTTGAAGTTCTGCGCGGTGGAGCTGGCTGGGGACTGATCGTTTCTGATTGGAATATGGAACCAGGAATGAACGGCCTACCCTTCTTGAAGGAAGTTCGTGGCGATGCTGCACTCAAAGGAATTCCGTTCGTGATGATTACCGCTGAGAGTAAAACAGACAACGTGATTGCTGCGAAGCAAGCAGGTGTGAACAACTACATCGTAAAACCATTCAATGCTGAAACCCTCAAAGGCAAGCTCAAAGCTGTTTTTGGAGACTTTTAGAATATATAATTATTAGGGAAAGGCTATGACCGATTTAACAGGTGTTTTAGAATCAAAACTTGGTGAGTTAAAGAAATCCAAAGGTGAGGATGCTCTTAGTTTTGACGATATCAGCAATATTATTGTTGATGTCATCAAGGGTATGGAAGGACAGCCGCTTGAAGGCTCTGTCATATATAAAGAGCTTTCTAGCATTCGCGATGCGATTGATGAAGCCAAAGGCGAGACTGAAGTTATCTTAAATGACGATGGCAGCACAATCCCTGACGCAGGCTTGCAGCTTGACGCAGTGATTAAAGCCTCGGAAGACGCAGCAAATGACATTATTGACGCAGCCTCAGAAATTATGGACCTCGCTCCTGACCATGAAAAAGTGCAAGAGCAAGCCATGAAGATCATTGAAAAATGTGACTTTGGTGACATTTCGCGCCAACGCCTTGTAAAAGTCGTGTCGCATTTGGATAATATTGAAACGCGTTTGACAAAGCTTTTCGATGCCCTAAAAATGGAACGAAAGAAACCAGAAGAGAAGAAGTGCGAAGATGGGTCAACCTCACTAAGTGGCCCGCAGCTTGACGCTGAAGCACCTTCTCAGGATGATATTGATGCAATTTTCGACAGCTTCTAAGAAACCAACTCAAGATACAACTAGCCTCTTCGTTGCGCTCTACCTAATTCTACTGGCTTTCTTCATTATCCTAACCAAAGACCTGTCATTCGATGACTATAAGCAAACCATTGCCATACGCAGCTTGCAGGAGACTTTTGGACGGCCTAAAGAACAGCAAATTGTATTCGGACGGCTTGACAACGTAAAGATCGAAGACTTCTCTTTGCAGCTTGAAGAAGTGACCAAGAAATATGGAGCAATAAGCACCAGTGCCAATGAAGACAGGGTGAAGGTAAAAATCCCCTTAAGCAAAATATACTACGCTGATGAGGCGACATTCCGTAATGAAAAAATGGATGACATGATGACCATCACCCATATTTTACGGCGCTGGAGTGAAAAAGAAAGCCTGCGCGTTTCGGTATATTTAAATGAAACAAAATTTGAACAAGACGCCGAGCGACTAAAGTTCTTTCAAAAACGCATCGGCGGCCTTAACTCTATGATCGGATTGCGCATGGACGAAGACAATGTCTATGGCGGGAATTTGGAAATTAATATCGAGCGGAACATATGACAAATATTGTTCACCATAAAATCTCTAAGAAACCTGTGGAGCACAACCCAAACAAGTGGATGCTGAGCTTTGCCGACCTGCTTTCGCTGGTACTAACATTTTTCGTACTCATCTTCGCCATGGCCAAGCCCATTCAGTTCACAAACGAATATAAAGAAAACTACAACAGCTCCATCCAATTCGAACAGGGCGACGAAGAATCGCAAATCAAACTTGCACAAGAGGTCGCCGTTGAAGATGAATACCTACTCAGCATCATCCTCAACAAAATTGAAAACGACGAGGGAATGGAGGAGTTCTCAGCAATGCTTGAGAATGACAAGCTAACACTACAAATTGCGAATAAAGACCTAACAGAAGCTGCTGCGACTGCCCTGTACAACACTATAAAATCCACAGCGAGTGAGACATGGCTTATAGCAAGCAGCCTAGGTAGCGCGAAGAAGGCTGCGTACCTCCTAAAAAACACAGGGATGAAACGCAAGATTAGTTACTACAGTGATAAAAGCTTGCAAAACATCGTGAAAATTATAGTTTACCCTAAATTTTAAATGGAAGAAAAATGGGTAAATTAGTAGAAAATGCAGCCATAGCGCTGGATGGCAAATTGTTTGACGGCATGACAATTATGGCAGGCGGATTCGGCCTTTGCGGCATTCCAGAACATTCAATCGCACAAATCCGCGAAGTTGGCACCAATGACCTCACTGTCATCAGCAATAACTGCGGCGTGGACGAATTTGGCTTGGGAATTTTGCTTGGCAATAAGCAGATCAAGAAAATGGTTTCTTCTTATGTAGGCGAAAACAAAGAGTTTGAACGCCAGTTCCTCAGCAAAGAGCTTGAGCTTGAGTTCAACCCGCAAGGCACACTGGCCGAGCGAATCCGCGCAGGTGGCGCTGGAATTCCAGCATTTTTCACCAAAACAGGCTATGGAACGGTTGTGGCAGAGGGCAAAGAAACGCGTGAATTTGA
>JALZVI010000331.1 GCA_023301015.1 Rickettsiales bacterium
ATCCCCAGAAACCAGGTAAAATGCCCCGGCACAAACCAAGCCCAAGCAGTCCCAACCAGAGTCCACAGCCAAAACAGATTTACCAAGCGAGCGGTCATCCCAGCGATCCTGACCGAAATCGCATCGGCTGAGAAGCGGATTGCTAGCCCCTCTATTTTTTCAACCGCTCGCCAATCGCGACCTATCTTGTCGCAACCTTCCGTAAAGGTCCAGAGCATGGCTCCCGCTGACTCAACCTCACTCACTCATCTTGTCCAAAAATTCTTCATCCTCTGGTTCACTCCCGAACGCTCATTCGAGCTCATGGACGAGGGCCCCGCTATTGCTCATTTTCTAAAACTAGACACCAGTGCCGGTCGTGAACCCAAAGGGCCCGATAACTTCTTCGAAAAACAGCTCGTTCTTAAAAGAGCAGAACTCAAAGCCGCACCCGCCCTCAAGCCCACCCTTCTCGATAGAAACCTAAGCCAGCTCTGCCAGCACCTGGGTCTCAGCAAGCACGAGCTACTCATCCTCCGCTACCTCTGCCTTGCCGAGGCTTACGAGGAACTCTACACCCTTTGCCTTTTAAAAAAGGGAACCTCATCCCGCAGCGCCGCCGCTCAGATCGCCGAGTGCCTCGCCCTCCCCACCGCCGCCGTCTTCCCCCTCCTCAACCAATCAGGGAAACTCCTCCAGTCCGGCCTCGTCCACTGCTCCCGCCATCACCCCGCCGGACGCATTTTCTCTATCGTCGATTCAGAAATCGCCTACCACCTCATCGAAGGGGAATTTGACCTTAAAAAAGTGACCTCAAATCTTGGATCGAAAGGCCGCTCCGCCCATCTCGCACTGACCGACTTCAGTCACATCACCCCCACCCTCCACATCCTCCTCCCCTACCTGAAGGAAAGCCTCAAGACGCGCCGCCGGGGCGTGAATATTTTCATCCACGGCATCCCCGGAACTGGCAAGACCGAACTCGCTCGCCTCCTCGGCGACACCCTCCAGTGCGGCACCTTCGAGCCCAGCTTTATCGATGATGATGGCGACCCCATCTCCGGGCCACAGCGCTTTTCAAAACTCCGCTGTGCCATCACTTTTCTGAAAAATGACCCCACCCTCATCGTCTGCGATGAAGCCGAGGACTTCTTCCCAGACCCACGCCAGCGCAACGATGAGGGAGCAAATCATAAACTCTGGCTCAATCGCCTCCTTGAAGAAAATGAAACCCCCATCATCTGGCTCAGCAATAGCATCCGCCACATCGACCCAGCCACCATCCGCCGCTTCGACCTCGTCTTTGAACTCCCTGTCCCAGGCCGCAGCCAACGCCGCAAACTCATCGAAAAATCCGTCGGCCCCCTCGTCTCAAAATCCGTCATGCACGCATTAGCCGGAAACGAAAATCTCGCCCCCTCGATCATCTCCCGAGCCGGCGCCGTCCTCAGCACAGTTCAAGAGCACCTTCCTACTAGCTCCTTAAACCAAGCCTTCCCCCTCCTCGTCGCTCAAACCCTAAAAGCTCAGGGGCACCCTGCTCCTTGTCATATCAGCGCACACTCAGATCTCACCTACGATCCCGCAAATGCCAGCTCATCAGTCGACCTCCGCCAACTCGTCACCACCCTCCGCAGCAGCAGCCAAGCCAGAATTTGCCTCGAAGGACCGCCGGGAACAGGGAAAACAGCCTTCGGGAAATGGCTCGCGGAATCGCTCGACCTCCCCTTCCTCTCGCACCGTCTCTCAGACCTCCTCTCGCCCTTCGTCGGCCAGACCGAGAAAAAAATCTCCGACGCCTTCGAGACCGCAGCCACGGAGCAAGGCGTCCTCATGCTTGATGAAATCGACTCCCTCCTCGCCGACCGCCGCCAAGCACAGAAGAGCTGGGAAATCACCCAAGTCAGCGAGATGCTCACCCAGATGGAGAGCTACGGCGGCATCCTCATCGCCACCACCAACCGTATCGAATCGCTCGACTCAGCCAGCCGCCGCCGCTTTGACCTCACCATCAGCCTCGACTACCTCAAAGCAGCACAAATCGAAGACCTCTTTAAAAGCACCTGCGAAACGATTGGTCTTAAAAAAGCAACTCACCCGAGCGAGCTCAGCTCACTCCCCAATGCCACCCCCGGGGACTTCGCTGCCCTCGTCCGTCAGCATCGTTTCCATCCATTTTCAGATTCCTCCGCACTCACCCAGGCCCTCATCACCCTCTGTGCGCAGAAGACCGAGCACCCCAGAAACAACGCCATCGGATTTCAGACAAACTGAACGCGACCTATTTCGTCGCACCTTTCCCTCACTCTGCCACTATCAACTTATGCCAAGAGCATCCCACCAACAAACCGTCCATCGTCAGTGGCTCATTCTGAGGAAACTCACCACGCGACGCCCCGGAATCACCGCACGGGAAATGCGAGACTTTTTAGAATCAGAAGGCGTCGCCGTCACCAAGCGCACCGTCGAGCGTGACCTCAATGACCTCTCAATCCTCTTCCCCCTTGAGACTAGCGTTGGCCCCCCACCCATCGGTTGGCGCTGGCGAAAGGGCGCAGTCCAAGAACTCCCCGGTCTCGATCTTGTAGAAGCACTCTCCCTCAGCCTCGTTGGTGATGTTCTCAGTCAGACTCTCCCACCGAGCCTCCACGACGCGATCAGTGCTCGCGTCCATGAAGCCCGCGCAAAATTAAACGCCCTTCCCGGAAAATCAGTCGCGAACTGGTCCCAGCTCGCTCGCTACATCCCATCCGGCCTGCCCCTCCTCTCCGCCGCAGTGTGCCCGCAGATTCTAGACTGCGTCGAAGAGGCTCTGATCGAGCAGCGACAACTCACCGTCACCTACCAGAGTGCCATCGCAAACGAACCACGCCATTTCACGATGCACCCCGTTGCCCTCCTCACACACGGACCCACTGCCTATCTTCTCGCAAGCCTCGGTGAAGGTAGCGAACTTTGGCAATATCCCCTTCACCGTTTTCAGAACGCGCAACTCACCGACAAGCGCGCATGGCGGCCCCCTAATTTTGACCTCGACCAATTTCTCGCAGAAGGCGGCGCAAACTTCGGCAAAGTAAAAACGATCCGTCTCGAAGCGCGCATGGATGACTACCTCGCCACCATTCTTCGCGAAACGCCCCTCAGCCATGACCAGACCCTTCGCAAAAAGGGCGAACACTTCATCCTCAAAGCAACCGTGCAATCCTCCTGGCAACTCCTTTTCTACATTCGCTCCCAAGGCCCCGGAATCACCATCCTCAAGCCCAAATCACTCAAAGAGCAAATCGCCGAAGACCTCAGAAAATCGCTCGCAAACTACTCTTAACCTCAAAGACATGCGCCAACTCTCCAAATCAAAAATCATCGCCTACCGCCAATGCCCCAAGCGCCTCTGGCTCGAACTCCACCGCCCAGAACTCCGCGATGACAGCGGAAGCGAGATCGCCTTTTCCATCGGAAACCAAATCGGCGACCTCGCCCACTCAATCTACGACCCTGATAAAAAAGGCCTCCTCATTGAAATCGAGCAGCTCGGCTGGGAAAGCGCATTTACCACCTCAACTGACTGGTTGGGAAAAAAGGACGCCCCGCTTTTTGAAGCTGCTCTCCGCATCCCCGGCGCCCTCGCCCTTGCCGATGTCATGATGCCTCACCAGCGCCATCACGGCTTCCACTGGCACATGATCGAAGTCAAATCATCCACCAGCGTGAAGGACTACCATCATGATGACATCGCCGTCCAAGCCTACATCGCCCGGAAATCCGGCATCCCACTCGCGAAGGTCTCCCTCGCACACGTCGATAACTCATTCGTCTATCAAGGCGATGGAAATTACCAAGGACTCCTCACAGAAGTCGACCTCACCGAAGAAGCCTTCGCCCGCACCGATGAAGTCTCCGCCTGGCTTTCAGGAGCCCAAAAAATCGCAGCCCTCACTGACGAGCCAGACATCCAGCCCGGCCCGCAATGCCACACCCCCTTTTCCTGCGCCTTCTGCTCCCACTGCATCCCTGAAGAAGAACCCCGCGACTACCCCCTCAGCTCCTTCTCCCGACTCAGCGCTAACAAGCGTGAAGAACTCGAAGCCCTCGGCCACCTCGACATCAAAGACGTCCCGCCCCAGCACCTCTCCACCACCAACCTCCGCATTCAGGAACAAACCATCAGCGGCCAACCCTACTTCGATCAAAAAGGAGCAGCCTCAGACCTCGCCCAATTCCCCGGCGAGCCCCGCTTCCTCGACTTCGAGACCATCGGCCCCGCCATCCCCATCTGGATCGGCGCACGCCCCTACC
>JALZVI010000332.1 GCA_023301015.1 Rickettsiales bacterium
ACATAAAATTATAGAGACAAAAACAACAGGAGAATAGATATATGCAAATTACAATCAGTGGAAAGAACATGGACACAGGCGCGGCTCTAAAAGACCACGTTGAAGAAGCACTTAACTCAGCAGTTAGCAAATATTTTGAAAATGCTATTGATGCAAAAGTTATTTTCACAAAAACAGACCATCTTTTCGAATGCCATATTAGTGTAAATGAAGGCGTGAAAGACGGCGAGATCATTACATCTGACAATGAATCCGACAATGTCTACACATGCTTCAACGGAGCTCTAGAAAAGGCGGAAAAGCAATTACGCCGCTACAAACGCAAACTAAAAGACCGCTCACATAAAGTTCCTTTGAAAGAGCTGAGCCAAAAAGTTGTAAACGGATAACTAAACATAATTTTCGACAGAAACGCGCTCAGCAAACATCCCTGAGCGCGTTTCTGTCTGCAAGGCGCAGCCGCCGCGGGGAAACATTTAAAAACTCCTGAGCGCGTTTCAGTCTGCAAGGCCTAGCCGCCGCGGAAAAACATCAAAAACTACTCAAATATCTGCTGCAAGAACCCTGGCGCAAGAACGGAGAGAGGGTTCACCACCTGCTCAGGATTCTCTGTCGTTCCTTTGACAGTATAAGCAAAAGCAAACACGCCATCGTCGCCAATCAGAAGATCGCCAAGCACAGGCACTTCGCCTAGGATCGTATTCGCACTATATGCGGGAATTATTTTCCCTTGCAGGTCAAGCTCATCCGTTTCCAAATTCAAGCTACCCTTAACAGTGCCACCTATAGAATTCCCCTTTAGCCTCGTTTCGCTAACCTTGAGCAGCTTGTCAGATTCATAATCAACCGCACCACTAAGCTTCTCAAAACTAATCCCATCGCCCTGCAAGATATCTCCAATCCCCGTTAGCGAACCAAGTGTGAGTAAGTTTAGCATGAAGGGGTTGTCCTGCAGCTTAAAATCTTTCAGCATAAACTTCCCAACATAGCGGCCGTCAATAATATCAGCATTAAACTCCAGATCTCCGCCTTTCATATAGCCATACACATCAAAAGCTTGCATTACATCACCCGCATTGCTTGCAGAAACACTAAGCTTTTCGGCCGTCTTATTAACCGTCATCAGGTCAGATTTCAAATCCACCTTCTCACACTCGCCATTGCGGCAATAAACATTTGCAGTAACATCTTTGAGTGACTTACCAGACATAACTTCCAATTCCCCGAGTTTTATATCGAGGAAAAGAGGAGGTATATTTTTATCATCCACAGCATCTTCAGCTCCCTCCAGAAAAGGCGCGAGGTTGAAATAGTCACCGCTCATGAACAACTTATACCCAGCCTTACCCGCTGAGTAATCTCGCAAAACCTTGCCAGAAAGATTGGACTTACCAAAAGACATATTGCTAAAATTCAAAACACGAAAATCAGAGAAATCTGCTTTCAGCGCACCGCTACCTTTTATCTGCAAAGTTTCCGATGTAAACTTCATTTCCTGCAAATCAACAACCTTGCCCTTCTTCCGTACCTTCAGCTGCAAACGACCTGCTTGGCCTTTTTTCTTGTCAATCCCCAGCTCTTCAAATCCAAAATGGCAAGACGCTAAATTTGCATCCACGCGATATTCCTCAACATCATTCACATCAGAAGCATTGAATTTTACAGCCGTCCTACCAAATCCAATGCCATCAATCCCAAACTTTGGAGTCATATGAGCAGAGCCATCCAGCTTAAATCCCTTCGCGTCAATTTTCAGATCAGCATTTAGGCCACTGATACTTGAGGCCGAATTGAAAGAACGCCTAGCAGAAGCATTTGTAATTTTTGAAGTCATCTCAATAGCGACATCTTCCAGCAGCAAGTCCTTATCCAGCGGAAAGCTCAGCTTCGCCTTTGTCACGGCCTTCCCTCCAGTCACATCTTTCACACGCACTAGCGCATCGTCTGGGTGCGCGCGCTCATAAAAGCTTAGCAATGTCGCAAAGTCCCCTTCAACATCACCCGTCGCCACAAACTGCTCCAAGGGCAAAACGCCAATTCCATCGATTCGCGCCACTGTGTTTGATATTTTCGAGCCCTTCATTTCTGCGGAGTCAACATTCACAACCAACGTTGTCATGTTCATCGTCCCACTACCAACACCGTTAGTTATAGGCAAAACCCTAGGCGCAGGCAAAATCTTAAAACCGCTAAAATTAAAACTAACATCCAACGCATCTGGAGCAAAGCCTTCACCTTCTTCATCCAAATACCAAGGGCGCATTGCAAACTTTGCATCTGCATTGTGAATCACACCTTCCGTGATTGATTCACCTACCCACCCAATCGTCATTTCCGAAACACCCTTCGGCCAATATTTGCGCAAACTCGGCACAGGCATTTCTGTCACCCCAGCCGTCACTTCAAATTCATCCATCGCAGTAAAATTACCACTAGCAAAAATCCCCACGCCGTCAGCAAATGACAACCGCAAATCGTCAACCTCTAGCAATTTACTCTCAAGCGAATAAGACCCTTCCAGCTTGCCAGAAGCCACTTCTAGCTTATCCGTCAACAACTCCTCATTCTCAAAACTCCCGCTCACATCCTTCACCGAAAACTTCACATTCTGCGGCTCATGCTCTTCAAAACCAACATGCACGCTTAGTGAAGCTTGCATGTCAGCCCCCTCCAAATAAGGAGAAATGGCAGCGATATCTTGCACGTTCAGCCTGTCAACAAAGACCTCCATAGCATTGTCACCCTCTCCCACATCCGCATTGCCACGAAATTGGATCGGCGCTTTTTCATATTCTAGCGTGCCGTAGAAGCTAATATTATCCTCATGAAAGATCGCATCCATCTTATCCACTTGCAAGGCATAGCCCTCAACTTCCGCTACGGTACTTTCCAGAGAAATACTTGCGGGCGAAAGCTCACCAGCAATTAGCTTGAAGAATGCAAAGTCTATATCTGCATTTGGAATA
>JALZVI010000333.1 GCA_023301015.1 Rickettsiales bacterium
CGATGCTGATGGCATAGCCGACCATCTTGATATCGACTCTGACAATGACGGCATCACAGACAATGTCGAAGCGCAGACAACAGCGGGTTATATCGCGCCATCAGGAATTGGCGGGAGCGCCGACTTTACCGATGTTGACGGTGATGGTCTTGATGATAATTATGACGCTGATACTTTAGCGGGCTCAACTGCGGCGACGAGCCTAGGCCTAATGCCTGTGAATACGGACGGCGTGGACACGACAGGCACGGGGCTTCTTACTGATGCTACGCCAGATTATCTGGACATAGATAGCGATGGCGACGGCTTAAGCGATGCTGCGGAGGCGGGTCATAATCAACCTATCCAGACGGGCATATCAACGCTCATTACTGATACCGATGGCGATGGTTTGTTCAATATTTTTGAGACCCAGCTTGATGGTAACATTGATGATGGCTTTGTTGTGAATGAAGGCATTTCCCCAGTAACAACGCTAATGGATAGGGATGGTGATGCGTCTTTGGGCAATCCATTATTTAGCGATCTTGACTATCGCGATGTTAATATTGACCCGATTGCTCAAAATAATGATGAGACGTCAGATGAAGATAGCGTGCTATCTGGTAATGTCATTACAGATATGGACGCGGCCGACGGAACCGATGATGCCGTCGATGGCGATACGCTCACGGTCACGCAGGTGAACGGCGCAGCGATTACGTCTGGCGCGCAAATCACCCTGCCAAGCGGCGCTTTGCTGACCATGAATGATGATGGCACTTATGATTATGACCCGAACGGTCAATATGAGAGCTTGCAAGCTGGCGAGAGCGCGACAGACAGCTTTACCTATCAGATATCTGACGGAAATGGCGGATTTGATACGGCTACAGTTGAGATTACAATTAACGGCGTGAATGACGGCCCTGATGCGGTAGATGATGCCGAAACAACGGATGAAGATAGTGTCCTAACGCAGAATGTCTTGCCTGATAATGGGAATGGCGCAGATAGTGATCCTGACAATGATACGCTTAGCATCTCTGCTGTAAATGGCGCGGCGCTAACATCTGGTCAAACAGTCACCCTCCCATCTGGCGCGCTTCTGACGATGTTTGATAATGGCAGCTATGAGTATGATCCAAACGGTCAATTTGACGGTTTGGCGCTCGGAGATAGCACGAGCGATAGCTTCACATATACAATTGATGATGGAAATGGCGGCACTGATACAGCCACAGTCACAATCACAATTGACGGCGTGAATGATAATCCTAACGCTTTTGACGATATTGAGAGCACAGATGAGGATACAATCCTCACTGATTCTGTGCGTGTCGATAATGGCAATGGCGTGGATAGTGATCCAGATTCTGATCCCTTAGAGGTTAGCCAAATTAATGGCGTGGCTCTTATTTCTGGCGCGCAAATTGCGCTCCCATCTGGCGCGTTCCTGACTATGAATGATGATGGTACATATGACTATGATCCAAATGGTCAGTTTGAAAATTTGCAAGTCGGAGAAATGACGAGCGATAGCTTTACCTATACAATTGATGACGGGAATGGCGGCATAGATACGGCCACAGTTTTCATCACGATTAACGGCGTAAATGATGGCCCTGATGCGGTAGATGATGCCGAAACAACAGATGCAAATACGCAGATTAGCCAAGGCGTGTTGAGCGCCAATGGCAATGGCCCTGATACTGACCCTGAAGGTGATGCCTTAACGGTGACGGCCATTAATGGTGTGGCCAGCGATCTTGGCAATGAGATTATCCTAGCTAGCGGCGCTCTTGTGACGCTTCTCGCCGATGGGAGCTATGATTATGATCCGAACGGCCAATTTGAAAGCCTCGCTCTTGGCGACACGGCGAGCGATAGCTTTACTTACACAATTTCTGATGGGAATGGCGGCACAGATACGGCCACAGTCACCATCACGATTGACGGCGTTAACGCTCCGCCTGTGGCTCAAGATGATTTCGAGCAAACGGGTGAGAATACCGTTATTTTAGAAAATGTATTTACGGATAATAATAACGATACCACTGCTGGAAATGGTTTGGATTTTGATCCAGATGGCGATGTAATCACTGTGACGGAAGTTAATGGCACGGCGATTATATCTGGCGCGGCGATTATCTTGCCGTCTGGCGCTTTGCTGACCATAAGTGCTGATGGGACATATCAATATGATACGAATAATCAGTTTGATGGTTTGCAGGTCGGAGAGACATTTACAGATAGCTATATCTACACAATTGATGACGGGAATGGCGGCACGGCTCAGGCCACAGTGTCAATCGTAATCATTGGCGTAAATGATCAACCTGAAGCGCAAAATAATGCGGAAGTCATTGCCGCTGACGCTATTTTGTCAGATAATATGATTACCGATATAGACCCTGTTGATGGTGTTGATAGCGATGTTGAAATGGACACGCTAACAGTCACCGCGATCAATGGCGCACTCTTGGTAGATGGCAGCACAATTACGCTACCGTCTGGCGCGCTTTTAACGGTGAATGATGATGGCTCTTACGATTATGATCCAAATGGCGTTTATGATGGTTTATCTGCCGCAGATAGCGACACAGATAGCTTCACCTATGTCATAAGTGATGGTCATGACGGCATCAGCACAGCGAGCGTGACTATTACAATTAATGGCGTGAATGATCCGATAATTCCGGTCATTCCTGGTAATCCTAACCCGCCAGTTGACCCAACTAATTATATTCCCGCGCAAACAGGCGTGGACGGCACAGCTGTCACCACCTTTGACCTGACGCCTTATTTCTCAGATGCAGATATAGGCGATGTCATTGTGCTATCTATAGCACCGGCTGATTTGCCAGATGGCCTTACATTTGATGGTACATCCATTTCAGGCACGCCGAGCGCTGATGCGTCTCAAGGCGGGCTAGATGGCGTCTATATATTCGATGTGAGCGCGACCGATAATAATAGCGACACATTCGTGACGCAGCTCACTTACACCATTACCAACCCAGCGCCTATGGCAGACAATGATAGCTTTACCACGCAAGAA
>JALZVI010000334.1 GCA_023301015.1 Rickettsiales bacterium
GGGAAGAAAAAAACATTGGAAAAACCTGTGCTGAAATGGGTGCGGATCAAGCAAAAAAATGGCGGCTTCATCCAACGTCCTGTTGTTGATATGGCGCTATGCATTGGCACGCATTATATAGAGGGCAAAATGAATTTGGCCAAGCGTGAGAACTTCATCTACCCCGTTCTTATCGGCCGCAACATGCTGGCAAATAATATCCTCATCGACTCTGGCATGAAGCGTTCTTCAAAACCGCAATGCCCGCAAACCACAAAAAAGCGGAAGTGATTTTCGGATGAACAGAACCAGACAAACCTTCGCAATCGCCTTCATCCTGATCGCCTTCAGTCTAGGCACAGTCGCTTATCGTCATATTGAGCATGGCTTGCCTTTCACTCCGCCGAAGAATAACAATAGCTGGACGATTGAGGCGCGACTCTTTTTCAACGCTGCTGACAAACCAGCGAAGGTGAATTTTTTCCTCCCACAAGACAATAAGAAATTCACGATTGTCGATGAGCAATTCATCACACAGAACTACACAACCAGCGTTGGCATGGACAAGCAGACAAACAATCGCCAAGCAATTTTTGAGAATCCGCTAGCCTCAGGACAGCAGGTGATTTTATACCGAGTAACAGTTGAGTTAGAGAAGGAGCTTGAAGAGAATGCACGAGTTCACATCATCCCTGAGTCGGACGACAAGAAGCTTTTGCCCCCCCAAATTAGCCATAAAAAGCCAGAGATTCAGGCTATAAACCATAGGGAATTCAACCGATCAGTTCTCAACTTAATCACTCATGCTCGCGAAAATTCCGCCGATAATCGTGAGCTGGTTACTAACGCCATTGCTGTTTTGAAAGATAAAAGCAATGAGCTCACCACCAAAATTTATGAGCAATTGCAGCCAGAAACTTCGTCATATTTCCTGCTTGAATATGTGCTACATCAAGCGCAACTTCCATACCGCAAAGTGCATGGCTTCACAATCAACAAAGACAATAAAAGCTTTCCTTTCCGTGAATGGATTGATGTATTTTTGGACGGAGAATGGGTGCAAATTGGCTCGAACGGAAAGCTCAACGAAAATGAAGATGCAGAACAATTTCGCTGGTGGAATGGCGATTTGCCAATCATAAAAGTTGAAGGCGGAACGCATGCTGACATCGATATTTATTACAAAGAAAACTTCTCAAGCCAAACCGCAAAAGCCATCGACAAAGGCGCTCCTGCTAACATTGAGTGGGTGAAATATCCATTCGCAAAGCTCCCAATTTCCACGCAAAAAGCGCTCGAAGTTTTGCTGCTAATGCCACTCGGCGCACTCATCATCGCCTTTTGTAGGCAAGTGATCGGCATTAGCACCTACGGCACGTTCATGCCAATTTTGCTAGCAATCGCCTTCCGCGAAATCACCCCAACTTGGAGCCTTGTGATGTTCGCCTGCATCATCAGCTTCGGCCTCATCGCGCGCGCACTCATCGACCATTTGCAACTGCTTATGGTGCCCAAACTTTCCGCCATCATGACCGCGATGATTATCGGCATAATCGGCTTTAGCCTAGTCAGCCGCGAGGTCGATATTCGCGCCACATTCTCAATTGGCCTCCTCCCAATCGTCATCCTCGCCATGCTCATCGAACGCATCACCATCAACTGGGATCAGTATGGGTATAAGGACACGCTCATCAGCGGCATCGGCAGCCTGTTCGTCACATATTTATGCTATCTGGTGCTAAATCAAGGGCTCGTTTCGCACATCATTTTCAACTTCCCAGAAATTATCCTCAGCGTGCTCGGGGTCATTCTGCTGATCGGTAGATATCGTGGCTACAAGGTTTTTGAGCTAGTGCGTTTCAAATATTTCTTGCGTGACGAGGAGAAGATTTAAGTATGTGGCCATTCAGCAAACTCACCGAAAAAGGCGTGATGGGCATGAACCGCAGAAGCATCGACTTCATCTTTGAGGAAAACCCGCGTGATAAATTTCATATGGTGGACAACAAAATCATCACCAAAGACTTCATGCATAAGAACGAAATTCCAACCACAGAAACTTTCGGAATTATCCATCGCCAGAGCGAAATTGCGAAGTTGGCAGAGATCGCGAAGAAACAGCAGAGCTTTGTTCTCAAACCCGCAAACGGCAGCGGCGGAGACGGAATTACAATCATCGTCGAACATGATAACGAGAATTTCACCACAGCCGGTGGCAACATTATCCCATTCGCAGAAATCAAATATCGCCTCGAAAACATCATCACGGGCATGCATTCTAGCAACGGCCAAAACGACTCGGCGATTATTGAATACAAGATAAACCAGCACTCAGAAATTCAGAGAATCTCATATAAAGGCATCGCCGATATTCGCATAATTATTCATAATGGGAATTTGGCAATGGCGATGCTGCGCGTGCCGACAAAGTCTTCCGACGGCAAAGCAAACTTGCATCAAGGCGGGGTTGGGGTTGGGATTGACGTGGAAACTGGCATCACAACCAGCGGCTCGCTCAAACGCAAATTCATCAGCAAGCACCCTGATAATGACGAAAACTTGATCGGCCTAAAAATCCCGCATTGGAAAGAATGCAAAGAAATCGCGCTCAAATTTCAAGCCTTATGCGGCCTTGGCTATGTCGGGGTGGACATTGCCATGGACGAAGATCTTGGCCCACTTGTGTTGGAAGGCAACGCCCGCCCCGGTTTGGAAATTCAGCTCGCCAATAGAGAAGGCTTGCTGAATATGTTGAAGAGCTAGCTGAAATCATATTAGTTGAGTTTTTAGCGCGGAGTTTTTATACTAAGCCTCAATGCTGAAAAACCGAATCATTCCTTGCCTAGACGTTGCCGACGGCCGCGTTGTGAAAGGCATCAACTTCCTCGAACTGCGCGACGCGGGCGACCCTGTGGAGCAAGCAAAAACCTATGAAGCGCAAGGCGCGGATGAGCTTTGCTTCCTCGACATCACGGCAACTTCCGACAATCGCGGGATAATTTATGACATCATTTCCGACGTGGCCGAGCATTGCTTTATGCCAGTCACAGTTGGCGGCGGAGTGCGCGAAGTGGACGACATCCGCAAGCTTTTGCAGGCAGGTGCAGACAAAG
>JALZVI010000335.1 GCA_023301015.1 Rickettsiales bacterium
GCCTGTGAATTGCACCAAAATGTTGCTCAGCTCAGCTTTTGTGATTGGCTCGCCGTTAATGCTTGCGATTGAGCCTTCTGTGTTGCCTTCCGAACATGCGCTTATCAAAAACGCTAAAACTATGAATTTTTTCATTATAATCTCCCTGTTGAGTGATTTATTACAGAAAAATCTTTGTTTGTCATTTAAAAAACTATATACAAACCTACATATATACTTAGAAATTTTAGGTGGGAAAACGATGTTTGCAGCGATTGGAAAAAAGATTTTTGGAACGACGAGCGAGAAGATGCTCAAGAAGTTCGTTGGCGATGTAGAGAAGGTGAACGCTTTTGAAGATGTGCTGTCTAAGCTGACAGACACTCAGTTGAAGGCGAAAACTGAAGAATTTAAAGGGATTCTGGAATCTGGCGGGAAACTGGAAGATGTTTTGCACGAAGCATTTGCCGTGGTGCGAGAGGCGTCAAAACGCGTGCTAGAAATGCGCCATTTTGATGTGCAGATTACGGGTGGATTGGTTTTGCATTATGGCATGATCGCGGAGATGAAAACAGGTGAGGGTAAGACCTTGGTTGCGACTCTCCCTGTGTATCTAAACGCGCTTGCAGGCAAAGGTGTGCACGTGGTGACTGTGAATGATTATTTGGCTTCGCGTGATGCGGAGTGGATGGGCAAGCTCTATAAATTCCTTGGCCTTAGCGTTGGCGTTTTGGTTGACGGGGTGAAGGAAATTGAACGCAAAGAGATTTATGGCTCTGATATTGTGTACGGAACAAACAACCAATTCGGTTTTGATTATCTGCGCGATAATTTGAAGTTCCGCCGTGAAGCGATGGTGCAGCGTGAGTATAATTTTGCGATTGTGGATGAGGTTGATTCGATTTTGATTGATGAAGCAAGAACGCCGCTGATTATTTCTGGCCCTACTGATGACAGTTCTGAATTGTATTTAGAAATCAATAAGTTAATCCCAAATCTTAAGCCAGAGCATTATGATCATGATGAGGAAGGGAAGTCTGTTACGTTGACTGAAGAGGGTACGGAAGAGATAGAAAAGCTGCTCGGTGATGCTGGCGTGATTGAGAAGGGTAGTGGGCTTTATGACATGGAAAATGTTTCCGTGGTTCATCATGTGCAACAGGCTTTGCGAGCGCATATGACATTCCGCGCGGATGTGGATTATATCGTGACTGAAAGCCAAGTGGTGATTATTGACGAGTTCACGGGACGTATGCAAGAAGGTCGCAGATTCTCCGATGGCTTGCATCAGGCGCTTGAGGCTAAGGAAAATGTGCCGATTCAGCGTGAGAACCAAACGCTTGCATCTGTGACATTCCAAAACTATTTCCGTCAATATTCAAAGCTTGCAGGTATGACAGGAACGGCGGCGACGGAGGCTGAGGAATTTGCTAGCATCTATGGCCTTGAGGTTGTGGAAATGCCAACGCATGTGAAGGTTGGGCGTGAGGACGAGCATGATGTGATTTATCGTACTGATGAAGAAAAATATCAGGCGATTTTTGAGGCAATTGTTGAGTCGAACAAGAAAGGTCAGCCAGTTTTGCTGGGGACTGTGAGCATTGAAAAATCTGAAATGGTTGCTGCGTATTTGAAGAAAAAGAAAATTAAGCACACTGTGTTGAACGCGAAGTTTCATGAGCAGGAAGCGGCGATTATTTCCCAAGCTGGGCGCCCGGGTGCGGTGACTGTGGCCACGAATATGGCTGGTCGCGGGACGGATATTAAGCTGGGCGGAAATCCTGAAATGTCTGAAGAGAAATGGGATGTTGAGAAGGAAAAGGCGCAAGTGCTGGCTGCTGGCGGTTTGTTTGTGATTGGTACTGAGCGCCATGAATCTCGCCGTATTGACAACCAACTGCGTGGCCGTTCTGGCCGTCAGGGTGACCCTGGTCGCTCACGTTTTTATGTGTCGATGCAAGATGATTTGATGCGTCTTTTCGGTTCAGAGCGCATCAGCGGATTGTTGGAAAAGTTGGGTTTGAAAGAGGGTGAGGCCATTGTGCATCCGTGGATTTCCAAAACGCTTGAGACTGCGCAGAAGAAGATTGAAGGCCGTAATTATGACGCGCGGAAGCAGCTGCTACGCTTTGACGATGTGATGAACGACCAACGCAAATTTGTCTATGGCCAACGCGGCGAAGTGATGGATGCGGAGAGTATTTCCGACAGAATCAACGAAATTCGCCAGCGTTTGGCGGAAGATTTGGTGTTTGAATGTATTCCAGAAAAATCTTTCATCGACGATTGGGATTTGGACAGGTTGGACGCGGAAACTAAGCGCTTATTTGGCGCTGATTTTGGCGTGCATGGCTGGGCGCAGGCTGAGGGCGTGGATGAAAATGACATCATCGACCGCCTAATTGCTGAGACGGATGCGCGCATGGCGCTGAAGGACAGGAAGTTTGGCGAAGCGCTGATGCGTGCGACAGAAAAGCAGATTTATTTGCTAATGCTAGACCATCATTGGAAAGAGCATCTGCACGGGCTCGACGATTTGCGCCGCGGAATTGGGCTTCGTTCTTATGGCCAGAAAAACCCGCTGAGCGAGTATAAGCATGAGTCATTCAAGATGTTTGAAGGAATGTTGGCGCGGATGGAAGATGAGGTGATTATGCGCCTTTCTCACATTGAGCCTCAGGCAATTGAGGTTGATGTGCTTGAGCAGAAGGAAAAAGAAGTGAAGGCGCGCGCGCAGGAAAATGTGAAGCGGGCGGCGCAGTTGAGCAGTCAAACAACGGACGGCACTGCACGGAAAGTGACAATCGCCCCAGATCAGCGCGATCCAAGTAATCCCGAAACATGGGGTAGCGTTGGCCGTAACGAGCCGTGCCCATGCGGCAGCGGCAAAAAGTTCAAGCAATGCCACGGGAAGTTAGGCTAGGTTGCTTTAGTGTAGGGAGTTAATAAGCTCGGCTAAGTCTTCAACAAAAAGCTCCGCTCCAGCGTTGGTGAGGTGGTTGTTATCTTTGTAGTACACCTCATCTAAATCTGCATTCATGCAACGATTGCTGGATTCTGTGCAGAGATATTTATGTGGGTAGAAGCTGTGTAGATTTGGATGTTTGATAGATTCTAGCGCTTCGATCACGTTGCCATTACGCTTTTTGAATAGGTCATATGACGTTGAAACTTCGACACGTTTTTTGTTTTTAATAGCTGTGCGCGCTGCATATTCTGGAACTTTCCAGCCAGTCTCTGGGGTTGGGTG
>JALZVI010000336.1 GCA_023301015.1 Rickettsiales bacterium
CGGCTTAAATTTTCCGCTGATTAATCGTTCGGCAGCTAAAAACAGGCCATGGCTGGCACCCCAAGCAACATAACTCCATGCCGCACCATGCCAGAGCCCACCCAAAAGCATGACAACGAACAAATTAAAGTAGGTCCGGGCAGCTCCCCTACGATTTCCACCGAGTGGAAAATACAGATATTCCTTTAGCCAAGTGGAAAGCGAAATGTGCCATCTCTGCCAAAATTCCGTAATCGACGCCGAAAGATATGGAAAGTTGAAATTGACTGGCAATCGATACCCAAACATCGAAGCGAGACCAATCGCGATTAAGGAATACCCAGCAAAGTCAGCGAAAATCTGGAAGGAGTAGCCATAGACAAGGAAAATCAAGTCAATGCGGTGGGTAATCATCCCTTGTCCCAAGAGCACGGTGACCTCCTTCAGGTTGTCAGCCACGACCATCTTGAGAAAAAGTCCCGTAATAAAACTTCTCATCGCATAGGTCCAATCAATCTCCGACACAACCTTAGCCCCGATCTGGTAGAAGAAGTCGTGCGCTTTGACAATGGGACCCGCTACCAGTTGTGGAAAAAACGCGATGAAAAATCCAACGCGATGGGTAAACCTCCAGAACCGCCCCTCCCCGGCAAGGTTTACCAGCGTCGTCATTTTTGAAGACTCCCCACGGTGTAAATCAACCACCAAACTAATTGCCTGAAAGCTATAGAATGAAATCCCCACAGGAAGCGGGATTTTCCCTAGATCGGCAACCAGTGACGACAAGATCCCATCAGGAATGAAGGAGTGAGCCAGAAACCCCGCGTATTTAAAGAATCCAAGAAGCAGTAAATTAATGAAAACCGCACTTCCGGTCCAAGCCTTCGTAGATCGCCCAGCCTCCTGCGCTTGGATGATCTTCATTGAATAATACGAATTGATCAGAATAGAAAAGACCAAGAGAAAGATCAGCACCGGAGTCTCATAGGCATAAAACACCATGCTGCTGATGACCAAAACGCCGATCTGCGCCTCTCCTGCCCGAGAAAATCTAGGCAGAAGGTAATAGACAAGCAGTGTGACCAACAGCAGTGCTATAAATGTCCAAGTAGTAAATAGCATGAAATTATCGTGAAGAAATTACTCTCGTATTCGATTCTCCAACGGAAATGACAGTTTAAGAATGTGTTGCACCTCGCGAGACAGAGAGAAAATCGACTTTAGAGTCGGTCTCTACAACATATAGCCCATTGCCGGCCCCAAGGTAGTGTCGTGGAATCTGGAAAGATTCGGCAGAACCATGGGAAGGCTCGAGGGGCTAACCCCCATCCAAACCGCAAGGTCTGAAACAAACTCATCAACAGAAGTAGAAGGAATCAACCTTCCACGTCCCGTATCGATCCCAGAGCCTAGCGCAAGGCTCGGGTATTCGCCATAAATTTTTCCACCGTCAACAGCTCCGCCAAAGACGACCTGATTGCCGCCCCAAGCATGGTCGGTACCAGTCCCATTGGCAGCAAGGGTCCTTCCAAAATCTGAAGAGGTGTAGGTCGTCACTTGATCTGCCACTCCCATTTGCACAAGAGCCGCGTTAAATTGGCTCAAGGCTTGATCCAGCTGGCTCATCAAAGATGAGTGCAATGACAATCGATTATTATGGAGATCATAGCCATCCATCTGCACAAAGAAAATTTGCCGTCTCTTACACAAGGTATCCCTCGCTGCAATTGTTTGCGCAACGTTCTTGAGTTCAGATGCCAAACGATTTCCCGCACTAAAGGGGGAGGTCACCGAAGGAGCCGCTGCGACAGCCTCTTCATACTCAGTCGCTGCGATGATTGCGCTTCTTTTCTTAAGGGCAAACACCCGTTGGAATGCATTGTCATACTCAGTATCAAGGATACTCTCGATTGCTCGCCGCCGATTATGGTTTGCTTCGGTTGCATTACTCCAACCGCCTAACTGGACGGATCCTACCATTCCGCCAACCCCAATCGAAAAAGACGTCGTGTTCTGCCCTGTTTGAAAAATATTTTGACCGTGGATCGACACATTCATCGACACATTAGATTCTTCATTGAGATCATCAATGAGATCCGCAAGGCGCCCTCCCCATCCAGTCGCTGCCGTTCGTTGGTCCGGCAATGATGTCTGCCACTGCATCGTTTGATCACTGTGTGAAAATAGCCCAATCGGGAGCTTCGCCACCCCCGACTCATAATTCGGCAAAAAGGTCGGCTCTACCAAAGTTCCCACATTGGCAACAATTGCGGCCTTGCCTGAGTTATACATCTGCTGAAGGAAGGGAAACTGCGGATGAATTCCCAGCTGACGGCTATCTGTTCCTGAGACGGTTCCATTCAAGGGCAATAAACCTCCCGATTCACCAATGGCGGGTAGCGAGTGAAAGCTTCGTGCCCTTGCGTACTCGGCATATCCATCACCTGATCCCGGAGCCACCATATTAAAGGAATCATTTCCACCATTCAGAAAGACGCAGACTAGCGCCTTATAATCGCCATTGTCCTTCGCATCGGCAGCGGCGAGTCGACCTAAAAGCGAGAGGTTTAAGATCGAAGAGGTGACTGCGGCCGTGCCGATCGATGCACAACTCGCTTCCCCCAAAAATTGCCGGCGCCCGATGCCAGGATTGGAATGTGATGACGCTTT
>JALZVI010000337.1 GCA_023301015.1 Rickettsiales bacterium
CCGTCTTTGAATATTACATAGGCTGCATTTGAAAATGGCTTTCTATCAGCTAATAAATCTATAAGGATGTTTGTATCTAGAAACAATCGCAATTTAGCCATGCCTTTTAATCTTTAGTTCTCGGAGTTCTTTCTTCAAATTAAAGTCTTTTGGTAACTTAATTATACCTCTTAGAGAATCAAGTTCTGGGTCACCTAATTCTGGGCTTTGAGAAGTTATTTTTTCTAAATAGGATTCAATTATTTGAGATAAACTTTGATTATTACCTTTCGCGTATTTCTTGGCTCTTTCTATTATAGATTTATTAAGAGACAATGTTAGCTTAGTATTCATACGTGTTATTTAAAACAAATATACGTACATAATGACAATTCTGCAATTACTACTTATGATTTAGAATCAACCAAACCCTTGCACGACCAAACCCAATAACCCAATCCCTAAACACAATGGCGAAAAAAACTTACTATCCATTTTAGCAAAATCAGTGTCTTTTACTTTTTTGAAGAAACCTACGTATTTGAAATTTCCGATGGCTCTTAGTAAGAAAATTACAGGAATAGCCCAGCCTATTACTTCAAATATCCAGTTAAGTGAGTTACCTTCTTGTGGTGTTATCTGGTAAAACAATCCGAATATAGTCAGACCTATTCCAACAGCGAAACTGGCAAATGGACCTGGCTTAAATAATAACTTCCCGTCCTCTGTAGTCGGTAGCGCATTCTTGAGTCCCCAAGTGTTACCGATTGCCCAGTTGAGATGTATAACCGCTAAGACAAGAAAGGTAATCGTTAATAGAGAAGTGAGGATGATCATAAATTGTTATTTGTCACAATGTAAGGTATCATGATTCTACACCGCCAATTAGTGTCCAAAAAAATGAGAAACAAGCCTACGCTGCATTCTCATATGCTCTGTAAGGAATTTCTGCTGACTCTAAGAACCGCTTGAATGTACTTAATGATCTTGCGTCACAGAATTCTTCTTTGATAAGACTTTCTATCTTATCTAAGCTTTTGATAGTTGTATCTGGGAATAACTTACACAGCAGTTGTCTTACTGGTCTGAGGTAATGAGAATAGATACATAGACCATATTCTAATTCTTCTGTTCCAAAAAGCGTCAAGTATTGATCTTGCTTTTTCTTAGCTCTTATGTATAAATTACCTTCGTTATTAATCTGAACTTTCCAATTGTTACTTATCTGACCCATTTTTAATCTTTTATTGTTATTTATTGAATACAATGCAATTATCGTCGCTATCGTGCATTATATTTGCACAGTAAATAAGTAGATTCAAAAAATATAGTATGGCATCAAATAAACATGCACTTATAAGGTATCGCGTCATAGATAAATGCCTCAGGAGAGTAGATCAAGCATGGAACTGGGAGTCATTGGGACGTGAATGTTCTCTTGAAATAGAGAAAAACACGGGTAAACCAACAACATTATCCCAGCGTACCATAAAAGGAGATATTCAGAGTATGCGTAATGATTCTTCTTTGGGATATTATGCACCTATAGAGTATGACCGTAAAGAAAAGTCTTATTATTACTCAAGATCAGGCTACTCCATTACAGAGTCACCATTAAATAAATCAGATAGTGAGGAGCTTAAAAATGTGATAAATCTACTGCATCAATACACAGGTTTTCAACATCTCGCTGGCATAGAAAATATAATACAGAAACTAGAGTTACTGGCTTATGAATCTACCAAAACCACAAAGAAGATTGTCCACCTCGCTCAGCCAGATGTAATACCTGGACAAAAATGGTTAGATCCATTGTATGAGGCTATCAAGCAAGAAAAAGCAGTGTCGATACAATATCAGCCATTTGGAAAAGAAGTCGCTACGTACATCATAAGCCCTTATCTACTGAAGGAATATAGCAACCGCTGGTACCTATATGCGGAGTATCATCAGAAAAGCGAACTGCGTACATTCGGACTAGAACGGATCGTAAACATCACACCTAGCCTACAGGAATACAAAGCTTCAGAAAATTTTAATGCGGATAACTATTTCAGAGATATCATAGGTATTACATTAGAACCTAATCAAGTACCACTGAAGATCCAGTTTGAAGTTTATAACAGAACAGTAAATTATATAAGGACCAAACCGTTACACCATACTCAGAAAGAAATATCAAGTACAACAGAATGTACTTTATTTGAAATGACACTTATTCCTAATTTCGAATTGCAGAGTTTGTTACTTTCTTTTGGAGAAAACTTAAAAGTAATTGCGCCAAAAGAATTAGCTGGTAAAATGCAAAAGAGAGCTCTAGGATTGGCGGCTATTTATAGTTGATGAATCGCAAAAAAAACGCCGCTCATTTCTGAACAGCGTTTTTTTTGACTTGCGAAAGATGACTAGTCCCTCATTTTATAATACCCTTAATATTATCCTACTTTATTGTAACAGCTGCCATAAATACTTCTGCTTTTCCTGACATTATAAATCCCAGTTGACTTTCTCCTTGCGAGAATAATGCCTTTGAAATACTTACTTGATTAGACATCACCGGCAATTGGAATTCTAGATTTCCTGCTGCGTTGAATATCTGTATCATATCTACATTCTCGATTGTTGTGAATTCTATATTCTCTTCAAATGCATTATAACTAGCTGATTCAAACAAATCTTGTCCTTCTATACTTACTGCTGCAATCTCTACTGTCGCTGTTGCAATTAATTTTGTTGGCGTTACAATTGGAGTTGTTGTTGCTGATCCGATTGTTAATGTTGCTACTGCGATGATTATTGTAAGTATAGTTTTCATATCGTTTGCTTTTGTACTTATAAGACAAGAAATTGAATGTGCTACACTTAGTACCCCCTA
>JALZVI010000338.1 GCA_023301015.1 Rickettsiales bacterium
AGAAGCTTAAACCGCGAATCAGCGCAAATGGACGCTAATCTCCATTCTTGAGGGCCAAGATTCGCGGGAAAAACCTTCAAGCACCTGAGATCAAGATCACTCCCCAGTCAGCCTCAAAGCTGAAAGGTCAAAAGGTTAGAAGAACTCCTCTAATAGAAAAATCTGCACAGGATAGTAGAATACCAATTTAAAGTTCCCCTTCGTCTACTATCGTTCAACCTGTCTCTAGTTAAGACAATGAACAAGAAATCCCTCACCGAGCACGACATCCGGACCAAGCTCATTACTCCAGCTATCCTTGAGGCTGGTTGGGACTCCGACACTCAGATGAGGGAGGAGGTCTTCTTTACCGACGGCCGAATTTACGTGCGCGGAAAAATCCACACTCGCGGCCAACAGAAACGAGCCGACTACATCCTCTACCACAAGCCGAATATCCCGATCGCAGTCATCGAAGCTAAGGACAACAAGCACTCTATCGGAGCAGGAATTCAGCAGGCCCTAGGATATGCCGAGACCCTCGACATCCCATTCGTCTTCAGCAGCAATGGCGATGGGTTTACTTTCCACGACCGGACCGTCAGCTCCGGCCCTATCGAATCTGAACTCTCTCTAAAAGACTTCCCCTCCCCAGCTAAACTTTGGGAGAAATACAGAGCATTCAAAGGGATCTCAGAAAAACAGGAGCCCATTGTCTCTCAAGACTACTTCAACGATGGCACCGACCGCTCTCCTCGCTACTACCAGCAGATTGCAATCAATCGCACCGTCGAAGCGATTGCCAAGGGCGAGGGTGACAATCGTCATCTCCTCGTTATGGCCACCGGCACCGGAAAGACCTACACCGCTTTCCAAATGATCTATCGCCTTTGGAAGAGTGGTCTAAAGAAGCGCATCCTCTTCCTAGCTGACCGAACCGCTCTCATTGACCAGACAGCGCGGGGTGACTTCCGCCACTTCAAAAAGGCAATGACGATCATTAAGCACAAGCAGATCGATACCGCCTATAACGTCTATCTAGCCCTCTACCAAGGCCTGTCTGATAGCCAAGGCGCCGACGCCTACAAGCAATTCAGCCCCGACTTCTTCGACCTCATCGTCATCGACGAGTGCCACCGAGGGAGCGCCAAGGATGACAGCGCATGGCGCAAGATTCTCGACTACTTCAAAACAGCCACCCACGTCGGCCTAACCGCCACCCCAAAGGAAACCAAGAGCGTTTCCAGCTCCGAGTATTTCGGAGACCCACTCTACACCTACTCCCTCAAGCAGGGAATCGATGATGGCTTCCTCGCTCCCTACAAGGTCGTAAAAATCACCCTCGATATTGATGCCGAAGGATGGCGCCCCCCCAAGGACTTCAAAGACAAAGAGGGCGACCCAGTGGAAGACCGCCTCTACAATCGTAAGGATTTCGACCGGACTCTTGTCGTCGATGAACGCCGGAAACTGGTCGCTGAAAAGATCACCGAATTCCTAAAAGGCTCGGACCGATTTTCAAAGACCATCGTCTTCTGCGTCGATATCGAACACGCCGAGGCCATGCGCCGGGAAATCGCCAATGCAAATTCCGACCTAGTCTCCCAGAACAGCAAATACGTGATGCAAATCACTGGAGACAATGATCTAGGAAAACGACACCTCGACGACTTCATCCGTCCCTCAGAACTCTACCCCGTCATCGCTACGACTTCCAAGCTTATGACCACCGGAGTCGATGCCCAAACCTGCAAGCTCATCGTCCTCGACTCCAACATCGGCTCCATGACCGAGTTCAAACAGATCATCGGACGAGGCACCCGTATTAATGAAGAGTATGGAAAGCATTACTTCACCATCATGGACTTCAGAAACGTCACCGACCTCTTCGCTGACGAAGAGTTCGATGGCGACCCGGTGCGCGTGAAGGATGTCACCGAGGATGATGACCTCTCAGGCTTCGAGGACGAAGATGAAGACGAAACCGTCATCGACCCAATCACCGGAGACGATATTGACTTCCCTGACCTACCGCCCCCAGAGCCTCCCGACATCGTCATAGATCAAGACGGCCCGCCAGTCGGCAAGCGGCGCAAGGTCATGGTGAAAGGCGTCCCCGTTACCATCATCAAGGAACGCGTTCAATACATGGACTCCGAGGGCAAGATCATCACCGAGAGCCTCCGCGACTACACCAAGAAGAACGTCCTCACCAACTACGCCTCTCTTGATCAATTCCTCAACTCATGGAAAGAGGCCGATAAGAAGAAGGCCATCGTTGACGAATTAGAGCAGCATGGCGTCATCTTCTCAGCTCTTCATGACGAAGTCGGCTCAGCCTTCGATCCATTCGACTTGATTTGCCATATCGCCTTCGATGCCAAGCCATTGACCCGCAGAGAACGGGCAGACGACGTCAAGAAGCGGAACTACTTCACTAAGTATGGCGACCTGGCTCACAAGGTCATGGAAAGTCTCTTGGAAAAATATGCTGACGATGGCTTCTCTGATCTCGAAGACGTCGCTATCCTCAAGCTCAACCCACTCAGCGAACTCGGCACCCTCAAGGAACTTACTGATGCCTTTGGCGGAAAACAAGGCTACCTCAAAGCCGTCCACGAGCTTACTGGTCACCTCTACGAAGTCGCCTGATTTACCTAGCAATGCCCAACCACCCACAAAGCTACCTCCAGAGTCTCGTCGCCGAACTGTGCAAGCTCCCTCACGAAACCGAGTGGGTAGAATTCAAGCACAACAAGTCTGACGCCGAAATGATCGGAGAGCGCATCTCCGCTCTCGCAAACTCCGCCGCGCTTGAGGGCAAGGTCAGCGCCTACATCGTCTGGGGAATCGAAGACGGTAGTCACAATCAAATTGGCACCACCTTCTCCCCTACAACTCAAAAGGTTGGCAATGAAGCTATCGAGAACTGGCTTCTTAAGTCCCTGACCCCAAAAATCGACTTCTCGTTCCACTCACTCACGATAGACGGAGTTTCACTCGTTCTTCTAGAAATCCCCAGAGCGACCCAATCACCGGTCCAGTTCAAGGGCACCGAGTATATCCGCGTCGGCTCCTACACCAAAAGACTCAAAGACCACCCCGAACGAGAGAGAAATCTTTGGAAGGTGTTTGAACAAGCTCCCTTCGAGAGCCTCCCCGCCAAGGAACGGGTCTCACCGGAAGAAGTCCTCCGCCAGCTCGACTACCCCGCTTACTTCGACCTCATGGGCCTCGATCTCCCCTCCACGCGGGATCACATCATCGAGCGTTTGGAAAGTGA
>JALZVI010000339.1 GCA_023301015.1 Rickettsiales bacterium
GCTCTTCCGATCTGTGCAG
Source organism: Rickettsiales bacterium (assembly GCA_023301015.1). Next base: position 20 of record JALZVI010000339.1, read on the forward strand.
GTTCGCTCCTGCTGAAGGGAGCTGCCCATACTAGTTTCGATGAGTATATGCACACAATTCACTCCAGTATAACCACAAGTTTTGCAACCGTTCGTGCTGCTGGAAAGCATATGCGTAAAGGTGGTTCTGTGGTGTTGATATCTTCGGCAGCGGCGATGGAAGGATTGGCTAACCATGAAGCAATTGCTGCGGCAAAAGGCGGGGTTATCGCACTCGCACGTTCAGCTGCGGCGACATATGCGGGAAATAATCTGCGCTTTAATGTTGTAGCTCCTGGGCTAACAGCCACGAATCTGACAGAGGCGCTAACATCAAATGAGATGAGCTTGAAGGTTTCTGAGTCTATGCATGCGCTTGGCCGAATTGGTAAGCCACAAGATATTGCATCTGCCATCACGTTTTTTCTAAACCCAGAAAATGACTGGGTAACTGGCCAAGTTCTTGCCGTTGATGGCGGCTTGAGCCGTGTTAGGCCAAAGGCTAAAGCATGAGCGAGATATGCGTTCACTGGTTTCGGCAAGATTTGCGCTTGGCCGATAATCCTGCTCTGAGTGCCGCTGTAAAATTTGGCAAAGTTCTACCGATATATATATTAGATGATGAAAATGCGGGTGAGTATAAGATGGGCGCTGCAAGCCGAGTTTGGTTGCACCATTCGCTTGAATCTTTGAATAATTCATTGGACGGCAAGCTGAGCTTTTACAAAGGTAATCCCGAAGAAATTTTGCCTGAGATTATGAAGGCGCATGGTGCCACAAAGGTTTTTTGGAATAGGCAATATGAGCCTTGGGCGATTGCGCGGGATAAGAAAATTAAGGAGAGTTTGGAGGTTGAGAGCTTCAACGGATCACTTCTGTGGGAGCCAATGCAGAACTTAAAAGCTGATGGCACTCCATATCGCGTCTTCACTCCGTTTTATAAGCGTGGCTGCTTAAATGCTGCACCACCGCGCGAGCCGCTGAGTGTTCCGCAGAATTTGAATGATAATCTCACAGCAGGTGAGGGTGCGTTGGCTGGCTTGTCGCTGCTGCCTAAAATCCGCTGGGATAAGGGTTTAATTGCCAATTGGAAAGTAGGTGAAGAGGCTGCTAAAGAGCGCATGTATGAGTTTGTTGATGGTGGCTTGAGTAGCTATAAAGAAGGCCGCAATTTCCCCGCGCAAAAATCTGTTTCAAAGCTATCTCAGTCATTCCACTTTGGCGAGTTATCGCCTAATCAAGCATGGTATGCTGCCGATACTAAGGGTGACGACACAAACATCGCTCATTTCAAAAGCGAGCTAGGCTGGAGAGAGTTTTCATATAGCCTGCTATATCACTTCCCAGATCTTCCGAAAAACAACCTACAAAAGAAGTTTGATGCCTTCCCGTGGCAAGAGGATGTTGAGCTATTGGCTGCTTGGCAAAAAGGCGAAACTGGATACCCGATTGTTGATGCTGGAATGCGCGAGCTGTATGCGACTGGTTTGATGCATAATCGTGTGCGTATGATTGTGGGATCATTTTTGGTGAAAAACCTGCTCTTGCATTGGCATCATGGGGAAGAATGGTTTTGGGATTGCTTAGTGGATGCTGACTTAGCTGCAAATTCTGCTAGCTGGCAATGGATCGCTGGCAGTGGCGCCGACGCTGCTCCTTATTTCCGTATCTTCAACCCCATAACCCAAGGCACAAGATTTGATGTTGATGGAGAATATACGCGTAAATATATTCCTGAACTAAAAAACATGCCTAATAAGTATCTGTTCAACCCATGGGAAGCCCCTGACGAGGTGCTTAAAGAAGCGGGGGTGAAACTTGGGCGTGACTATCCAAAACCAATTGTTGGGATAAAAGCTTCAAGAGAAAAGGCGCTAGCTGCATTTTCATCTTTGAAGAAGGCGGTCTGATTGCTATAGTATAAGAGGAGAAACTTAAATGAGCGAGCTAGCAACGAATAAAACAATTCTAATTGTCGAAGATAGTGATGATGATTTTGAATTTACTGAACGAGCTTTTAAAAACTCGAATCTGAGTAATCCAATCAGGAGATGTGTTGATGGGCAAGATGCGCTAGATTACTTGTTGCTTAAAGGTGAGTATAATAAGGAAAACGCAGTAAGGCCGGGGTTGGTTCTTCTAGATTTAAATATGCCAGCTGTTGGCGGAGAAGAGGTTCTTGCGGAAATAAAAGGCAATGATGAGCTCAAAGATATCCCTGTTATGGTTCTAACAACATCGTCTGACCCTTTGGATTTTGAAAAATACTATGAAGCTGGGGCTAACACATATATCGAAAAACCTGTGGAAATTGAGAAGTTCTTCGAAGCAATAAAAAGGCTCAAAGAATGTTGGCTAGAAATTGACGTTCTGCCTAAGTCTTGAACATAGGAATGTAAATGGTGGGCGGTAGAGGATTCGAACCTCCGACCTCCTCGATGTCACCGAGGCGCTCTAACCAACTGAGCTAACCGCCCAACGCGGTAGTGTTTTATATCCTGCCAAGTTCCAAATTTCCAGCAGAATTTTGGTTCATTTCCCAACATTGCTGTGGCAGCTGCAGCAGCCTGGTGCATGAACATGCTCATCCTCTGCTTCTTCAATTTCCAAATCATCTTCATCTGTCATCGAAAAACGGCTTTTTTCTAGGCTGTTCTTGGCTTCTGCGCTGGTGATTTTACTATCTTCGTTCATCTGTCCAACTTAGCAAAAATGGCTGCGTAAGTCAATTGCACTTGCGCGCGCGCGGGCAATGCGCTAATTTAGGGTATGGCTGAAACCAAAAAGAAAAAACCTGCTGCTAAAAAAACACCGAAGAAGTTCGATGATAGCAACATGCTGGTGGCGGAAAATTTGGGTAAGGCATATTCAAAAAAACCTGTTGTGCGCAATGTTTCGCTGAAGCTGCGCAAGGGCGAGGTTGTTGGTTTGCTCGGGCCAAATGGTGCTGGCAAAACGACATGTTTTTATATGATAACTGGTCTTGTCACTCAGGATTATGGCACAATTTCTATCAACGGGCATGATGTTACCAACTTCCCGATGTATCGCCGTGCGCGCCTTGGCTTGGGTTATTTGCCGCAGGAGGCTAGTGTTTTTCGCGGGCTGACGGTTGAGGATAATATTATGGCCGTGCTCGAAATTTCGGTGAAGGAGAAGGAGCGCAGGCAGTCGATGCTTGAGGAGCTGCTCGGAGAATTTTCGCTCACTCACTTGCGTTCAGCGCAGGCAATTGCGCTTTCAGGTGGTGAACGCCGTCGCTGTGAGATTGCGCGCGCGCTTGCTTCACGCCCGTCATACATCCTCCTCGATGAGCCTCTGGCGGGGATTGACCCTGTGGCGATTGATGATATTCGCAAGCTGATTGTGCAGATGAAAGAGCGTGGAATTGGGATTTTAATCACCGACCATAACGTTCGCGAGGCGCTTGATCTGATTGACCGCGCCTATATCATCCATGATGGTACTGTGCTGATGGAAGGCACGCCGGCGGAGATTGTGAAGAACAAGGAAGTTCAAAGGGTTTACTTGGGCGAGCGTTTTAACACTAGCGATTAGCCCGAATGTCTGTTGCCGATTGCGCATTTTTGCGGATGTGGTGATAGTGAATTTTATGTCCAAATTTCGCCATCGCAATTCCATTCATCGCTTCATATAAATACTCGTTGCGGTCAAAAACATGTATATCCACCTGCTCGCAAATTTCCTCCCAATGCTTCCAGCGCGGCAGTTGCACCAGATTATCGGCGCCCATTAGCCAAGCAAACTCATGCTGTGGAAACTTCAAATGCAGGCGACGAATTGTATCAGAGGTATAGACCGTGCCAAGCTCAGCCTCAATCCCCAGTACTTTTATGCTCGGGTTTTTCTCGGCAACTTTGCAGGCATGGTCATAGCGGATGGCGAAATCGGCCATGTCGTCGGTGGATTTGAGAGGGTTTTGCGGCGAAACCAGCCACCATAGTTGACGCAGGCCAAGTTTTTGCAACGCTATCTTGCTGATATGCAAATGCCCGTCATGCGCAGGATTAAAACTGCCCCCAAGAAGTCCGACTTTCATTGAAAATTTATAGCGGATATGTTGGTTTTGAGCAAATGGAAACAAAAAAGCCGCTCCAGATGTTCATCCGGGGCGGCTTGCGAGAAGGTTGGAACTGTTAAGTTCCACCATTCTCAAGGTAGTTCTTCCGAGCTCCTAGCGCGTCGAGTCTAGCCACTTCGTTGGGCATAAACTTCTGATTGCTAGCTGCTCTTTGAGCCATGACACCGTTGAGGTGCTTGATTTGCAGTCCGAGGTAGGAGATCTCTCCATTTCGTCTGTCTTCTTGGTCTTTATGTACTTGTAACATGCACTTGGTCTTTCTATTTTTTAGTTTTAGTCCTTGTCCCAGTTGAACCGTTGCAAGAGCTGTAGCTCTGACAACCGAAAGTTCAATTGAAGAGCGAGGATTGAATTAACGTTAATTAACTCGCCCGCCAAAGTCAACAATTATTATGCACGAATTTGTCCATTGCCCTCAACTACATACTTATAAGTAGTCAACTGCTCTACTCCAACTGGACCGCGTGCGTGCATGCGCCCTGTGGAAATTCCGATCTCGGCGCCCATGCCGAACTCGCCGCCATCGGCGAATTGGGTTGAGGCGTTGTGCATTACAATCGCAGAATCTACCCGCGCTGCATATTTTGCGGCGGCTTCAGCATTGGCTGTAATAATCGCATCGGTGTGGTGAGAGCTGTAGAGGTTCACATGCTCAATCGCCTCTTCAATTCCAGCAACTGTTTTCACTGAAATGATGGCATCCAAATATTCCGCGCCCCAATCGGCATCGCTCGCCGCCTTTACCCGCGCATCTGCCGCGCAAGCCTTTGCGTCGCCACGAACTTCAACGCCTTCCAGCGCATCTACAATTGCGGGCAGGGCGCTGAGTTTTGTTTCGTCAATCACCAAGCTTTCTGTTGCACCGCAAATTCCTGTGCGGCGCATTTTTGCGTTACGCACAACGTCCGCGGCCATCTTCTCATCCGCATCCACATGCACATATGTATGGCAATTGCCGTCCAAATGCAGGAATGTTGGGATCTGGCTTTCCATCTTGATTTTCTCCGTCAGCGATCGCCCGCCACGTGGGATGATTACGTCGATATAATCCGTCATCGTCAGCATTTCACTCACCGCATCACGGCTTTGCGTTGGTACAAGCTGTACCGCTGCTGCTGGCAAATTCGCTGCTTGCAATCCCTTCTGGAAGGCCTCAGAAATTGCCATGGACGAGTTGAAGCTGTCCGACCCGCAACGCAAAATCACCGCATTCCCAGCCTTCAGCGCAAGCGCACCAGCATCTGCCGTCACATTTGGGCGTGCCTCAAAAATCACTCCAATCACGCCGAGTGGAACTGAAATGCGCGCAATCTGCAAGCCGTTTGGACGTTCCCATGATGTGAGTTCTTTGCCCACTGGGTCATCCAAATCTGCCACCGCTTCCATGCCCGAAGCGATGCCCTCAATCCGTGCATCATCCAGAGCAAGGCGGTCAAGATATGCTGCGTTTTTTCCAGCCTCTTTCGCCAGCTCATAATCCTTTGCGTTCGCCGTCATAATCGCGCCTGCGCTTTCGCGAATTGCTTTTGCACCTTCACGCAACGCCAAGTTTTTTGCTTCAGTTGAAGCCGTTGCCAGCTGCCAATAAGCCGCTTTTGCATCACGCCCAAGCGAGTCCATAATCTTTTTGATGTTTTCTGTCATGTACGCACAATATCACAGGGCGCGGCATAAATGCAAGCTATCCGAGTTTGACATAGAAGTTGAAGGTTGAGCCTTGGCCAACAGTGCTTTCTACGCGCAAAATTCCGCCCATCAATTTCACTAGCTCCATAGTGATGGAAAGCCCAAGACCTGTTCCGCCAAATTTTCTGGTGACAGAGCTGTCTTCTTGGATGAATTTGTCAAAAATCTGCTCAAGTCGTTCTTCTGAGATTCCGAGGCCTGTGTCATTAACAGTCACATACAGCCTATTGCCATCTATTCCACTCTTGATCGTAATTCCGCCAAGTTCGGTGAACTTCATTGCGTTGCTAACTAGGTTTACCAAAATTTGCTTAAGTCTTCCTGGGTCGCCAATTGTGAAGGTTTCCACCGCTGGATCAAGTTCCATTTGCATGTATAAATCGCGTTTTTGCATCTCATATCTAAACATGTTTTCAACTTCTTTAAACACAGTTGCAGGTGAAAATAATATCTTCTCCAGTTCAAATTTGTCTGCTTCCATCTTGGAAATGTCGAGGATGTCGTTGATGATTTGCAGGAGCGAGTTTGCGGAAGAGTTTATGATAACCAAAATTTCTTTCTGGTCGTCGTCCAAATCTGTTTTCTCCAAAATCTCCAACATCCCTAAAACCCCATTCATAGGTGTGCGGATTTCATGACTCATATTCGCGAGAAATTCTGATTTAACTTTGCTTGCCTCTTCGGCTTTTTCTTTCTCAATTTCGAAGTCCCGCGTGCGTTCCTCTACTTTTTGTTCCAAGTTTTCCTGCAATGCTGTGATCTGCGTGTACATTTCTGCGAAAGTCGCTACCAACTCTCCCACTTCATCGTGTGTTTGCACTTCCGGCAATTTAATGTCTTTCTCTCCAGATAGATGTTTGCGCATAGTGTCGCTAATCATATTTATCGGACGTGTAATATAGCTCGCGGCATAGCGCATTGAAAATGCAGTTGCGGTGAAGATGAGAAGCAGTGCGGCAACGCCATAATATACCTGCTCTATGAAATTGCCTCGTAACCTCTTTTTTGAGAACATCACTTCAAGTTCACCTAAGCGCTTATACTCTCCGTTGGTCTTATGTAAAATACTGCGGCTAAAGCGTGCAAAGTCATCGGTTGTTGCTTCTGATCTAAATTTTGCGATTGCTTTTTTATTTAGGTCGTAAACATTCGCCTCGATAATATCTTCGCTTTCTGTAAGTGAAGTTATTATCTCTTTTACATGTTCGTAATTTCCTTCTGCCATTTCTCCAGAAAGAGTGCTTGCTTGAATCGAAAGCAAAAGATTGTTTTGTCTATTGAACTCTTCTGCTAATTGCTGTTTCTCAAAAATTAGGAATAAGGCAAAGAAGGTAACCGCAATTAGACCAGTGGCGATGCTTGAAATTAGCGCCACTCGGAACTTGAAACTTTTCGATTTAAGTAAGAATTTTAAGCTCATTTTGTCCGCTCTCCAGTTCCATATTTTGCCATAATCGAACTCAGTTCGCCCGACTCCCTCATTTCGTCAATTCTCTCATCAAAGATTTTTGCATAGATGTCAGCTTTGGTGTTTTTTGCAGAAAAGCTAATATACTTTGCTTTGCTAGGGGTGTTTGCAACGCTGCCAGAAAGCTCAACGATGTTGCTCGCAACTCCCATTGTTTCAATATAATAGCCCGCTACATAGCGATTAATTAAAGCGACATCTATCTCGCCCTTCGCTAACTTGCGTAGCAATGTTTTTACTGCGTCCTTTCCGTTCGTGTAATTCAAACGCAGTTTTAAATCTTTGTTTTCTTCTACATACTCAGCAATTTCTGAGTAGTCTTCGTCTTCAATTAGGCCTAGTGTAATTTGCTTGAGGGAAGATGTGCCAGAGAATTTCCAGTCCAAATCAACCCTGCCATAGAAAGACTTTGCCTCGTCGCCAATTGGCTTGCTGCTTAGTATTAAGTTTTCGTTGGCTGAATCTTCTTCGGTTGCAAGCATCATGGAATAACGCCCACGTTTTACTAGTCGGCGTGCCTTCTTTGCGTTCATTGCACGGAATATAACCTCGATATTTTCATCTTGAAAAACTTTGTTCAAAACCTCCGTCACATAACCACGTCCAATGCTGCGTTTTGAATGGTAAGGGTTTGCGAATTCAGCTTGAGTCTTTGGTTTTCCGTCTTCTACTGAGGTTATGCATACATATGGGCAGTTTTCTGGGCCTACTATATAGAGCAAGGTTTTTTTGCTCGAGGAAGAATGCGCTATAGACACGCTGCCTACAACAATCGCTACTGCAAAAATCATTATTCTGGATATAGCTTTCATAACTTCCTTATACAATCAGAAGTATAGTCGGGAAAAGGTAAAGAAAGAGTTAGCGTGCTTTTTTTATTAGTCCAAGTCAGCCCATTTTGCGCGGCGTTGGTCGTTGACTAAAATAATATGGCTTACAACCTCTTTTACTCCATTGATTCTGCGTGCAATCTCAATCACATTTCCGCGCTCTTCTTGGTCTTGAGCAACTCCCATTATGTATATGGTGCTGTTCACAGCAGAAGTTGCGAAATTTGATGAGCGGATTTTCTTTGTTAGCAATAGTTTGCTGCGCACCGCGTTAGCTAAATACACATCTTCGCCGAATTCCAAGAATCCGCTATCTGCAACTTGTAGCTCATTGATAACTTCGCCTACGCCTGGGATTGGCCATACCAATTCCTCAGCCTGTGAGCGGAAGTCTTCGCTGTCAACGGTTCCTGTTAGCATCACACGGCCTTCAAAAATTGTTGTAGAAACATCTCCAAATAAATTCTCAACATCTTTTTGCAAAAATGCGTCATTGATACGAAGCACGATTCCGTTGTCGTCAATCCTGTCGCCTACGGATCGTTCCTGAGCGATTGTTTTTACGGCCTCAACGCCGGTTAGAACCGCCGCGGCTCCACAGGCTTGAAGAGTTGCTAATGCGCCTAAGGCCAAAATTGCTGTTTTAAATTTCATAATTCGATTCTCCATGAGTCTTTAATATGATTGAGGAGGTTGGCGGAATCAATCAAAATAGAATCAAAGCGCATATCCAGCTCGCTTTTTTCGGCATTGTCACTTAAATATTGCATAGCTGCGTTGATTATGCGCTGTTTTTGCTTGGCAGAAATTGGATCGTCTTCGCCAAAACTCTTGCGCTTTTTTACTTCCACAAAAACAAGGAGATCTCCGTTTTGTGCAACAATGTCAATTTCTCCTTCTCTGCATTTGAAGCGCATTTGGCAAATTTCAAAGCCCAGTTCGCGCAAATGCGCCGCCGCCAGTTCTTCGGCCATCAAGCCGTTGGCGTGGTTGGTTCTATTTCTTGAGTTCGAGCCCGATTTCATACACAACCTTTTTGCTAATCCCGAATTTTTCTGCCACCAAATTGCTTGCGTCTTTTAACTTTGAATGCTGCAATTCTATCTTCAGTGCGGCTATGATTTCTTCATCGCCAATTCCCTTTTCTTCCCGCTCAAGAATAAACACAACCTCGCCCTTGGCCTTGTTCTCGCTATAAAACTCTGCCAGTTCTGCTGCGCTGCCTTTTTTGAATTCTTCAAACATTTTCGTCAGCTCACGTGCCACTGTAATTTTTGTCTCTGCGCCCATGGTTTCTGCAATTTTTGCAAAAGTTTTTCCAAGACGTTTCGCTGATTCAAACAGCACTAAGACCTTGCTTCCCGATTCATATTCCGCAAATTTCTTTGCATCAAAAAAACCGTGAAATGTGAATGAGTCAGTAGGTACTCCCGCTGCACTAAGCGCTGCTATGACAGACGATGCTCCAGGGATTGGGATAACCTTCAAGCCATTCGCGCGGCATTCATGCACTAGTCGATACCCTGGATCGGAAATGAGCGGTGTGCCTGCATCCGACACCAGCGCCAAGCTTTCGCCTTGCTGCAATGCTTGCAGAATGCGTGGGATTTTAGCGGCTGAGTTATGGTCGTTATAGCTATCCAATTTCTGAGAAATCCCATAATGATTCAGCAGCTTCTTCGTTACTCTTGTGTCTTCGCATAGCAGCAAATCTGCCGCTTTCAGAACCTTCAAAGCACGTAGCGTAATATCATCCAGATTCCCGATCGGAGTTGCCACAACATAAAGCGCATTTTCCGCCTCAAAATCGCCTTTACTAAATTTACCTGTTTCTATAATGTCCATAATTATGGAAAATAACATTAAATCACTAAGTTCAACAAGCTATATATACAAAACCTGCCTCGCGCTGATGTTTATGCTGTTATTAACGGCATGCTTCCGCAGTGACAAGATTGATAATGGCGTTTATAAGCGTTCTCCTCATGGAAATGCTGGTGTTTCTCAGCAAGCTGCGCCGTCCCAGCGTCTAGGGTCTGAACTTCCTGCGGATGTTTCTGATAATAATGGAACGGTGAAAGTTGCTTTGTTCGCGCCACTCTCTGGACGAGCTGCAAAGCTTGGCAAGTCATTCATAGACGCTGCAAAGCTTGGTGTTTTTACAGAGGGAAGCAGCAATGTTGAAATTTTGCCGTATGATACCAAAGGTACTGTAGAGGGTGCGATTGCAGCTGCCAACTTGGCTTTGCGAGATTCTCCTGACGTCATAATAGGCCCATTATTCAGCGATGAGGTGAGGGCGGTTGCTCCACTTGCGCGTGCGGCGAACGTGAAGGTTTTGGCTTTCTCTAATGATAGGGCGGTTGCGGGCAAGGGGGTTTACCTCCTCGGCCTTTCGCCAGCACAGCAAACTGCTCGTATTGTTGATTATTCAGCCAAAAATGGCATTGAGGGCTTCGCCGCTACTCAGCCTCTTAACGCTCTTGGTCGTGCGGTTGTGGGTGAGCTAAAATCATCAGCAAGAAGAAATGGCAAGAAGGTGTATTTCACGCAAGACTATTCAACTTTCAAAGCTCCTGACTACACAAAAATTTCTGCTTCTGTCTCAAATAAATATTCCAAGCAGGGGCTTCTCAATATCAACCGCTTCGGCCTAGTTATGCCAGAGTCTGGCGAAGCGCTTCGTCGCCTAGTAACATCGCTTGAGCGTAACGGCCTGACCAGCGAAAAAGTGCGCTTCATAGGCACCGCCGCTTGGGATGATTCTGACACTTACGGTATGTATGAGTTGCACAATGCATGGTTCCCAGCCGTGCCATATTCAAATATGCGTAGCTTTATGACCACCTTCCAAGAGAATTTCGGCTACCGCCCCGCTCAAGTCGCAAGCCTTGCTTATGATGCAGTTTTGCTTGCCGCAGAAATCGGAAGAGCAGGCTTGAAAGGCGATGCGCTAACCAGTCTGCAAGGCTATTACGGCGCAAATGGGTCGTATAGATTTCTCGCCAACGGAGAAAGCGAGCGCGGATATGACATTGTTGAAGTCAACCGCGGCAGGATCAAAGTTGTGGATTTCGCGCCTAGCTATTTCTAAAAAACCTCCGCACAGGCACTTGCATCAAAGTGAATGCTTGACTATAAACAGTTTCGAGTTAAAAATTGCTCAATTATAGATAAAAAATATAGCGAAAATTATGGCAAAAAACGAAGATAAAACAGCTGGCCAATGTGGCTCAGAATGTGTAGCAGATGAGTCAAAGCGTGACTTTGTTACAATGACAAGCCTTGGCCTTGCAGGCATTGGCGCTGCAGCCGTTGCAGTCCCTTTGGTGGACAGCATGAACCCATCCGCAGATGTTCTTGCGCAAGCAAGCGTTGAGGTGGATATTTCATCAATCGGTGTTGGCGAGCAGAAAAAAGTTATGTGGCGCGGAAAGCCCGTGTTCATCTATCGCCGCACGCCAGAGCAAATTGTTGAAGCAAGAGCAGATGATGACGCTGATTTGCCAGACCCATGTGATGACGAAGACCGCGTGAAAGCTGGGAAAGATGAATGGCTGGTGATGATCGGCGTTTGTACTCATCTTGGTTGCATTCCGCTTGAAGGCGAAGGGCAATACGGTGGTTGGTTCTGCCCATGTCATGGTTCTCATTATGATATCGCAGGAAGAATTCGCAAAGGCCCAGCGCCGAAAAACTTGCTTATTCCCCCATATGAATTCTTGAGCGACACAAAGATCAAAATTGGATAAATTTTTTAGAAATTAAGGTAGTTAAAATGGCATCAGCAGACGAAAATAAAAAGACAGAAGGCGTAATTGAATGGCTCGACCATCGCTTGCCGATTTTCTCAACCATGAAGCATTCTTTGGTTGATTACCTAACGCCAAAAAACCTGAACTATTTCTGGAACTTCGGCTCAGTTGCTGGCATCTGCTTGGTTGTGCAAATCATCACAGGCATCTTGCTTGCAATGCATTACACCCCGCATGTTGACCACGCGTTCGAATCTGTTGAGCACATAATGCGCGACGTAAATTACGGCTGGTTGCTGCGTTATACTCACGCAGTTGGCGCATCGATGTTCTTCATTGTCGTTTATATGCATGTTTTTCGCGGCCTATATTATGGCTCATTCAAAGCCCCGCGTGAGGTTCTTTGGTGGTTGGGCGTAATCATTCTGCTAGCCATGATGGCCACCGCATTCATGGGCTATGTGCTTCCGTGGGGACAAATGAGTTTCTGGGGTGCAACAGTAATCACCAACTTCTTCGACACAATTCCGTTCGTTGGAAAAGACGTTGCAGTATGGCTAAAAGGCGGCTTCTCAATTGATAACGCCACCCTAAACCGCTTCTTCGCGCTTCACTATTTAATCCCGTTCCTCATCCTAGGAATTGTGATTCTGCATTTGGTTGCCTTGCATCGCTTTGGTTCAAACAACCCAACTGGTGTGCCAGTGAAATCTGCGAAAGACACAATCCCGTTCCACCCTTATTATACAGTTAAGGATGCGTTTGGGTTCGGTGTGTTCTTCATCATCTTCTCATACCTAATCTTCTTCGCGCCAAATTATTTGGGACATGCTGATAACTACATTCAAGCAAATCCGCTTGTGACGCCTCCGCATATTGTTCCTGAGTGGTATTTCTTGCCGTTCTACGCAATTTTGCGCGCTGTTCCAGATGCGTTCTTGGGTGTTGTGGCAATGTTCGCATCAATCGCAATTCTGTTCATCCTTCCATGGTTGGACAAATCAAAAGTTCGTAGCACAAACTATCGCCCAGTATACAAATTTTTCTTCTGGGCATTCTTTGCAAACGCATTGTTCCTAGGTTGGTTGGGCGCAATGCCTGCTGAAGGCTGGTATGTATGGGCTTCACGCGCTGCAACAATCTATTACTTCTTCCACTTCCTAGTGGTGATGCCAGTTGTTGGTATGTATGAAAAAACCTTGCCCGAGCCAAGCAGCTTGAGCGATGCTGGAAAGGCGAAAAAGAAATAAGTGACGTAAAATTATAGCTTCAACGATAGTGAAAAATATGAATAGAAAAGATATTGAGAAAAAGATTAATAACAACAGCCTGCTGGTCGGCTTGTCCGCTGCGTTCATCGGTGCTGTGTTGGTTTTGTATTTAGCCGTCTATTTCCTATTTACCTCAGAGAGCGAGCAAGAAGGTTTGTTCAATTTCGGTGAAGTTACGCATGAATCTGTTGAGCATCCACGCAAGCAAGCATGGAGCTTTGACGGCATGTTCGGTACGTTCGATAAAGCATCTGCACAACGTGGCTATCAGGTATATAAAGAAGTATGCGCCAGCTGCCATTCAATGGATCTAATCGCATTCCGCAACCTTCAAGCACTAGGTTTCTCAGAAGCAGAAGTGAAAGTTTTAGCCTCTGATTACGACTATGACTATATCGACGATGACGGCGAGACTGCGTCACGCGTGGGTCTTGCATCAGACAAATTCCCTAACCCATATCCAAACAAGAAAGCAGCTGCGGCAGCCAATAACGGCAAGTCACCGCCAGATCTTTCACTAATGATCAAAGCCCGCCATGACGGCGCGAACTATGTTAATTCGCTCCTAACAGGCTATGCTGATGCACCAGAAGGCGTTGAAGTGGGTGTTGGTCTTGCATATAACCCATACTTCCCAGGTCAGCAAATTGCTATGGCTGCACCTTTGACGGATGGCCAAGTATCATACGAAGACGGCACTGAGCCAACAGTTGAGCAAATGAGCCGCGATGTAACCAACTTCCTCCAATGGACAGCCGAACCAGAAATGGAAGAACGCAAACGCATGGGCATCAAGGCGCTGGCATATTTAGCATTTATGACGCTGTTCTTCTATCTAGCCAAGGTGCGCATTTGGGCGCGGGTTGAGAAGTAGGTTAAGTTATTGAGTGGGATTCACCTGAGCTTAAATTGCTTTGAATTGTAGTCTCCCAATGACCGCCACTAGCAATTTTCCCTGGCTCAACTTCTCCAATAATCTTGCTTAGGTGAGAAGTTACCTCTTCCTCAGTCACTGGTAAAAGCTCTGTCAGATTGCGTATTTGATTAGAAATTGCTTCTAATGATTTTGAAACTACTAACTCAATCATCGAGTCTGCCAAATCGAGAAAGTTCACGTGGTTGGTCTCAATAGCAAGGCTCTCATCAACAGTTGGAAGATCATCTCGAGCATGAAATGCTCTGCCGCCAGGATTGCTAGAGCACTTATAATAAACGCAGTTATCTCGTCCAAGGTCTTCGTTCAATTTTGACATTATGCTAGTAGCGCTGAAGCCTTCAACTTTGCGATCGTTACAAAGAGAGCTTCCATCTAGGTCAAGACGAATTCCGTAATGTTTTCGAATTGCCGTTCTTAAAATCCCAGATTTTTCTTTAGTCTGATCCTGCAATGATTTTATAGCTTCGATAAATGTAGGGTCTTCGATGTTAATACTCACCTCGCATCCTACCCAATCACGTTGATTCTTAGGGCTGGGGCCGAATTTGTATGCTTTTATGGAAAAACCATCGTCATAACCATGTTCAGACAAAATATCGTGCAATATCTGTCCCTTATTTCTTTTTTCCGCCAAGCTATCAAGATCGTTGGTGTTAACAAGATGTTCAACGCCATCAATTTCTTTTCTCTCTAAGTTTACTAAACTACCTGCAAACTTTATAAAATTCTCGATTGGTTGATCTATTCCCATACGGCCCCATGCTAATTAAATTACTAACTTAATACGGGATTATAATTAACAATAATTAATTAGTCAAGGTTTTTATCTGCTAATAGGGCTTTAGGGGTGAGTATTAATCTACCAATCCAACGCAATCTCAATCATGCGGCAGGAAAAGCCCCATTCGTTGTCGTACCAACCAGCAACATGCACCAAGTCACCTGCAACCACTTTCGTCTGGGTGGCATCATAAATCGAGCTGTGTGGGTTATGCACAAAATCGCAGGAAACTAGTGGTGCGTCGGAATATTCCAGCACGCCTTTCATCGCGCCATTCGC